>JAHFOS010000212.1 GCA_023261545.1 bacterium | reverse complement strand
CCAAACTCCTGGCCCGCGTGGCTCCCGACCGCATCCACCATGAGCTTGAGCTTATTTTTTCGCATAAAAAAAGCGACCTGGCCTTGCAACTGCTGCAATCCAGCGGGCTCATGGCCGTGATTTTCCCGGGGCTGCCGGAATTCAACTTCCACCCCTCGCCGGCGCACGCGGCGGAGGGGACCCTCAACAGCGCCGCCGCCCTGGTTTTGCGCGAGGCCGGATTCAAGGACGACGACCTCGCGCGCACGCTCGACGATAGGCGCTTCTCCAACGAAGAAAAACGCGCGGTGCGCACCTTGCTGAGCCTGCTGCCGGGCCTGCGCCGCTACGACGCTCTCGACGTCCCGCGCCGCAAGCGCGCCCTGCGGCGCGCGCCCGTCGGCGAAATCCTCTACTTCGCGCTGCGCGCGGGATTGCCCGCCGCCGCTTTGCGCGCCCTCGAAGAAGACGCCCGCGCCTGGAGCCAGGAGGACCTGCGCCCCGCCGTGCCGCTGGACGGCCAGGACCTGCTGCGCGCCGGCTGGAAACCCGGCCCGCTCATCGGCCGGGCGCTGGAGCATATCGAGGACTTGGCCTTAGAGGGCCGCGTGCGCACCCCCGCCGAGGCCTGGCAGGCCCTGGCCGCGCACGCGGATTTCGAGGGGCAGCCGGGTGGGCTATAGCCTTGCAAAAAGTTGAACCTAAAAACGGCGGTTGAAAGTTAAGTCTTTGTATCGCAAGGGACAGTCCCCCCTTCGGGAAGGGCCAGTCCCTTGCTTTTGGGCCGGTTAGTTTGCAACTGCCGTTTCCAGGTTGAAAGGATCTGACCGTAGAATCTCCGGCCTCTTGATCCGCCAACTTCTTCACAATGCGTCGCACCAAGTGTTACCGGCAACCGTCCTTCCCGACCCTGGCCTATTCCGTCTCCATCGGATGGAATCACCGCTACGAAACCCAGGACACGCCCTAGGATAGCGGCTGGCCCTCCCAGGAGATCCGGCGCATTCTCGATGAATTCTCCCGAAGATAGTTGCAAAACCTCGCCTTTCGGTGTGGGCGCCCTCAAGGGGATCACGAGCTGCGTGCATTGCGGCCTGTGTCTGGAGGCCTGCCCCACTTACCGCGAGCTTCAGGCGGAAGAGGACTCGCCGCGTGGCCGGCTGTTCCTGATGAAAGGCATGCTGGAGGGCCGGCTGCCGGTAACGGCGGAGGTGACGGCGCCGCTATGGCGCTGCCTCGACTGCCGCGCCTGCGAAACGGCCTGCCCTTCTGGGGTGCATTACGGAGAGCTGCTCGAAGAGACGCGCTGGCGCATTTCCGAGCAGGTGCGGCCCAGCTTCTTGAAACGCGCGCTGCTGCGGATCTTCCTGGAGCAAGCCCTGCCCCATGGCGGGCGGCTGGTTCTTCTGAGTTTCCTGCTGCGCTGGGCGGACAAATTCGGTCTGCCGCGGCTCGCCTCCTCCAAACTGCTGCGCGGCGTGCTGCCGCCGCTCCTGAGCGGCAGCCGCGAACTGATGCCGTGCTTCACGGGCCGTTCCTTCAAGCGCGCCGCTGGACGGCGCATCCCCCCGGACGGCGGCGGGAAGGCGCGGCACACCGTGGCATTCTTCAGCGGCTGCATCCTGGATGTGGCCGACGGCGACATCCACGCCGCGTGCTTGAAGCTGCTCACCGCCGCCGGCTGCGAGGTCCTCATCCCCGAGGAGCAAATCTGCTGCGGCGCGCTGCACGCCCACAACGGCGACCGCGCATCCGCCCTGCGGCTCGCGGAACAGAACGCCCGCGCCTTCGCGGACCCCGCCATCGAAGCCGTGCTGAACGACGCCGCCGGCTGCGGCGCGCAGCTCAAGGAGTGCGCGCACCTCTTTCCTGCCGGCGATCCGCGCCAGCCAGCCGTCGCGGCGCTTTCCTCCCGCACCCGCGACGCCCTCGACTTCCTCGCCAGCGTGCCGGGCTTTCCCGGCGAGCTGCGCTGGAAGGCCGAAGCGCTCACGGTGCTCTACGACGCGCCCTGCCACCTGATGCACGCCCAGCGCGCCGACGCCCCGGTGCGCAAGCTGCTCGCCAGCATCCCGGGCCTGAAGTTCGTGCCCCTCGACGAGGCGGATTTCTGCTGCGGCTCGGCGGGGATCTACAACCTGCTGCAACCCGTTCTCGCCAACCAAATCCTGGATCGCAAGCTGGACTCCATCGCCCGGGCTCTGAAAATCCACCCCGAGGCGCGGGTACTGCTCACGGGGAACCCCGGCTGCCTCTACCAGATCCGCGCCGGCGTGAGCCGCCGCGGACTGCCCCTGCGGGTGGCGCACCCGGCGGTGCTGCTGGCGGAAAGGCTGGCGAGAAACGATGCGGATTAGCGATTCGCCACGCGCTTCCAAAACCAGGAGGTCTGCCGATAATACCCCCCGAGAACACTGGCCCTGGAAGATTCGAAATCAGCCTCCCACCCTGCAGAAGCGTTTGCCCGGAGCTTGATGGATGCAATACAACTTCGAATGGGACCCGGTCAAGGCCCACGCCAACAGGAAGAAACACGGCGTGGGCTTCGAGGAAGCTGCCACAGTATTCCTGGATCCGCGTGCCTTGAGTCTCTTCGACACTACGCACGGCCAGGGGGAGGATCGCTGGATCTCCATCGGCGTGTCCTCGACAGGCCGATGGCTGGTTGTAAACCATACCTTCCGTGATGATACGAAGGGAGCCGCGGTGCTACGTATATTTTCTAGTCGGAAGGCCACACGGGCGGAGATTTCACAATACGAGGAATGAATCATGAAAGCTGAATATGACTTCTCCAAGGCTGAACGTGGGAAATTCCACCGTCTCAATCTCAAATTGAGCCTGCCGGTTTACCTGGACACCGAGGTGCTGAATTTTATCCAGAAGCTGGCCCGCAAACGCAAGACAGATGTCTCGTCTGTCGTCAACCATCTTTTGCGCAGTGACATGCAGCTGGCGGAAGCGATGAAGTAACTCATTTAGCCTTCGCCTGCAAGCGATGCACCCGGCGGTGTTGATGGCGGAGAGGCTGCATGAGCGCGACAGATCCCCTAGAGCTTGTTTAAAAACATGAACTCTTTCACCACAGAGGCACAGAGAATTCACCGAGCCATGCCAAGCCTGAGCGTAGGCCTCCGACATAATTTTTTAATTTCCATAGACTTTTCCTCTAATTTTTGACCTTTCTCTGTGTTCTCAGTGTCTCTGTGGTAAAATATTCTGGGGAGAGAGGGAATACAGATGAACAAGACCGTCCCCAATATCGCCCACCCGCATCCCTTCGACCCCACCTACGGCTACGATTTGGAGCAACTGCTCGCCGTGGGCGTCCCAGACGAACCGCCGGATTTCGCGGCGTTCTGGGAGCAGACCTACGCGCTGTCGCGCAGCCTGCCCCTGCGGATCGAAAAGCGCAAAGTCCCATGCGCGCGCGGCGATTTCGTTCTCTACGAGGTGGAGTTCGACTCCCTGGGTGGCGTGCGCATCGGCGGCTGGATCACCCTGCCCAAAAGCACGGGCGACGCCGCGCCGCGGGGCGGCTGGGTGGTCGGACACGGCTACGGCGGGCGCGACGAACCGTCCTTCGACCTGCCGTCCCCCGCGGGGGCGGCGATTTTCTTTTGTGCGCGCGGCTTCAACCGATCAGCGCATCCGGCCCTACCCAGCGAAGCGCCGCGCCACGTGGTTCACGGCATCGAAAACCGCGAGTCCTACGCGCATCGCGGCTGTGTCGCTGACCTGTGGGCCGCGGCAACGGCGCTCATCGAGCTGTTCCCCGGCGCGGCGGAGAATCTGCGTTACTGCGGCACAAGCTTTGGCGGCGGCATCGGCGCGCTCGCGCTGCCGTGGGACGCCCGCTTCCACCGCGCCTACTTGGACATCCCAAGTTTCGGCCAGCATCCGTTGCGCGTGCAAATGCCGTGCGTCGGCAGCGGCGAGGCCGTGCGCCAGCGCTATCTGCGCCATCCCGAAGTGCTGGACGTGCTGGCATATTTCGATGCGGCGACGGCGGCCTCGCACATCAAAATACCCACTTTTGTCTCGCCGGCGCTTTTCGATCCCGCCGTCCCGCCGCCCGGCCAGTTCGCCGTCTATAACGCCATCCCGGCGCCGAAGGACCTCTACGTGCGCACGACTGGCCATTACCCCTCCCCCATGGAAGACGAAGAACAACGGGAACTCAACCTACGCCTCGCGCGCTGGTTTGCAGAGTGAGGATTTTTAAAATCTTCGCGCCCGGGGGCGCGCTGGAGTTTTTCGTTGAAATGAAGCCCAAAAAGAGAGGCTGGGGTTTAGCGCTGCTCCTGTCTTTGTCGGCCTTGGGGCTGGCGCTGGGGTGCGGCGTCTGGGATTATTCTTTCGAGATCAAGGGTGACTATGAGTTATGGCGTTGCAATAGCTTTGACATTCATGTGACAAAGGGTCACTCCCCCTTGATCCACAACGGAGATTTCGATCACCCCAAGTACGGACCCGTCTCGGGGCTCAACTGGGATGAGCGATATATCTACGTTCGACACTACGCCGCTTCTGGCAGTCAAAAGGTGGACCCCTCGCACCCATGTCTTTTTGTCATTGATATGCGCGAAGCCCGCGCAGACGGTCCCTATAATGAGAATGATTTCTTGCAGCACACCAAGAAGCTGGGCGTCGCACCCGTTGCACTCCTCGATCTTGGTGAAGCCAGAGAAAAAAGCCACCGCGAACATCCTGAACAGCCGGACGTTGCCCACCTGCGGGAGCAAAATAAGTTTGCCGATTTCGTCGGCAACATTGGGATCTCGGTCGCGATCTTCGTTCTCTGGTTTCCTACCATTATTGTTCCCCTGTGGTTGAGTTTTAATCAACGATATCGAAAACAGCGCCTAAAGATCTGGCTATGCTGGCTGGTCCTATGGCTGCTCCCAGCACTATATGGGATTTATATTTACAATTTTTTTAACTGGGATTCGCCGTAGTCCATCCCCCTCTCCTTGAATTCTCTCCCCGCCGCCCTATCCTTCGGGCCTCTTAAAACAACGGTCAGCCCCCCATACCCCACCCCGCCAACATTGACTGGAACCGGCGCTGCGCCACCCGTGACACGCCCTGGCACAAACGCCAACCCGCCCTTGATGGACACGGAAAAACCGGCGAAAAAACGGACTTGGACATGGAGGAAATGGGTCTTAGAATAGGGCCGTGGATCATGCTCATGCCAAGTCCGACGCGCGCCATGTCCGGCTTCACGAGAAGGCCTTCGTGCACCTCGAACGCGATCCTCGGTTGCAAAAAGAAGCGCTGCGCCTGCTGGAGACCTGGCTGAGTCGCGAGGATCTGGCAGGCTGCCACAAGCACTTGCGGCGCTGGAGGGAGCTGCTCCTCACGAAGTCGGTCCCTGAGATCCGCCAGTGCGTGTTCGGGGCGGATCGCGACCTCCTGCAATGCTCGCCCCTAGCGGTGGCCATTTCGCCCAGAGAGCGCTTCGAGGTGCTGGCGAGCCTGCACGGGTGACGCGCGCCCAACTCGAACACATCATCCGGGCCGCCTGCGCCATCTGCGGCGATGACGAGCTTTACATCGCCGGTAGTCAATCCATCCTGGGCAAGCATCCCGATGCGCCGTCCGAGCTGCTGGTGTCCATGGAGGCCGATGCGGCGCCGCGTCACTACCCCGAGCGCGAAGAACTCATCGAGGGCGCCATCGGAGAACTCAGCCCCTTTCATCGCACCTTCGGCTATTACGCCGATGGTATCGAAATGGACAAACTATCGCTGCCGCAAGGATGGACGGATCGCGTGGTGATCATTCGCAACCGCAACACCAACAGGATGAGCGGTCTTTGTCTGGAGCCCCACGATTGTGCCATCAGCAAATTGTTCGCGGGGCGCGACAAAGACATGGTTTTCATAGCCACCCTGTTGCGCCTTCGCCTGTTGCGCGCTGACAGGCTGCGCGAACTCCTGCCGTTGGTGAGGTTTGGCGGGGAGAAAGCAGCTTTATCCCAGGAGCGTTTGGAGCGGATCCTCCGGGAACAGGGCCTCTAAAGCAGGGGCTGTTTGACGATTTTACGCTCGCGGGAAGGCCCGCCGCTTACCATCGAGTCGGCGATGCGGCCGCAGAGCTTCACCCTCATTCTGCTTTTTTTCATCGTGCCGCCGCAACCCTCCCCCAATTCCGCTCCTTGAACTCCCTCACCGCCGCCCTATCCTTCCGGCCTCTTAAAACAACGCTCACCCCCCATGCCCCACCCCGCCGACATTGATTGGAACCAGCGCTACGCCACCCAGGACACGCCCTGGGATAGCGGACGGCCCTCCCATGAGCTCAAGCTGGTCCTGAAGCAGTTGGGCATCCAGCCCTGCCGCGCTCTGGAACTCGGCTGCGGCACGGGGACCAATGCCGTGTTCCTGGCCCGCCAGGGTTTCAAGGTGACGGCGCTGGAGCTTTCGCCCCTGGCCGTAGAGCAGGCCAAAGAAAAAGCGCGCCAGGCCAAGGTG
>JAHFOS010000068.1:3193-23134 GCA_023261545.1 bacterium | reverse complement strand
CACGAAATATCCCTCGGGTCGGACCAGCGCCAGGGAATGATCAAGTGCCATCCACATGTTGCCCGTGTGGTGCAGGGCCCCCCAGGAATAAACGATATCGAATCCGCCACGCTGGCGCAGGTTTTCAACCAGTTTCGCGTCCAGGATCGAGGCGGTCCGCGTGTCCGGCTTGGAACACCGCGGGAAGAAGCGGCGGGTGTGCTCCAGCGCGTCTTCATTCACCGGGTCGATGTCCACGCCAAAGACCTGAGCTCCGGCCTCAGTGGCATAAAAAAGAGCGAGTCCCTGCCCGAACCCGATGTCTAGGAAGCTGCGGCCCTTGAGCTCGATGCCCTTCAGGAGCTCCAGGAAATCGCGCCGGCCCTGCTCGACGCGTTCGCTATTAAGCGCCTGGAGCGCGAAGGCGCGCCAGTTTTCGCCGAACGCGAAGCGCACGGATTTCGCTAGTCCTCAACGCGCTCGATTCGCGCGCCCAGGGCCGCGAGCGTGGTGTGCAGCTCGCCGTAACCGCGCTCGATGCGTTCGATGTGCGTGATGCGACTGCGGCCCCGGGCGCACAGCGCCGCGATGACGTAGGAGAATCCGGCCCGCAGATCGGGCACCTCCACGTCGGTTCCCTTGAGCAACGTGGGGCCGCGCACCACGCAGGAGTGCAGGTGGTCCTTGTAGTGGAAGCGGCACGGGCTGCCGCCCAGACAGCGCGTGTCGAGCTGGATCTGCCCGCCCATGCGCGCCAGGGTCTGGGTGTATTCCAGGCGGTTCTCGTACACCGTCTCGTGGAGCACCGAAGACCCGCTGGCCTGGGTCATGAGGATCACCGTGGGCGGCTGCCAGTCGGTCATGAAACCGGGATGCACATTGGTCTCCAGCGACACGGGCTTGAGCGCCGGCCGGTCCAGGTTGCCGAAGGTGATGCCGTCGCCCACCTCGAAGGGGGCGTTCATGCGCCGCAGCGTGTTGAGGAAGGCCAGCATGTGTTCCTGGCGCGCGCCGGCCGCCTCGATGCGCCCGCCGGTGGCGATGGCCAGGGCCGCGTAGCTGGCGCAAGTGATGCGGTCGGGCAGCACGAAATGGCGCGTGCCCTTCAGGCGCTCCCGGCCCTCCACCACGTAGGTGCGGTCCGTGTTGTGCTCGATGATGGCCCCCATCTTCTGGAGGAACAGCACCAGATCGAGGACCTCGGGTTCCACCGCGGCGCCGCGGATGAGCGTCGTGCCTTTGGCGAGCGAGGCCGCCAGCAGCACGTTTTCAGTGGTGCTGACGCTGGGGTAGGGCAGGGTGATTTCGCCGCCCTTGAGCCCCTCGCAGCGGATGAGGTAGTTTTCCTCCGTCTCCTCGACGCTGGCCCCGAGCTGGCGGTAGGCATCGAGGTGGAAGTTCACCGGCCGCGGCCCGATGCGATCCCCGCCGAGGTTCTTGGGCAGCGTCACCGATCCAAAGGCGTGCAGCAGGGGCGCCACCGCCAGCACCGCCATGCGGTTGTGTGAGGCCTGCTCCTTGGAGATGCGGCTGTGGAAGTCCGGCCCGCGCTGGATGCGCACGCGGTGCGTATTGCGTTCGATGCGGGCCCCGAGGGAGGCCAGCAGGTCCAGGGTGAGATCCAGCTCGAAGATGGGCGGAACGTTGCCGATTTCGGAGGGCTCCTCCGAGAGCAGCGAGGCCATCAGCACCTTGGTGACGGCGTTCTTCGACCCCGGGATCTGGACCCTTCCCGCGATGGGGTGCGAACCCTCGATGACATAGGAAGCCATGCCTTAAAGGCTACAGCGCAGGCGGCCCCCGCAAGCCTGACTCGGGCTGGCCGCTCACTTGCAGAAATAGTTTTACTTCCGGCCTCCTACGGCCGGCTCGCCAGGTCGGTGGCTTTGCGGGAGTAGCGCACGGTCAGGGCAATTTTTCCCGTTTTGCCGCTGAGGTCCAGTTCCTCCCGGGCGGCGTCGAAAAAGGGGAAATTTGCGCCGTCGGCGGTGACGGCGGCGATGCGCAAGCCATCAGGACGGCGGAGCCTGAGCAGGGTCTTCGCCGCCGGGCGCCGTTTCGGCAGCTCCAGGTCGGCGCGCAGCGTCTTGCCATCCTCCGCCACTTCCACGCGCGCGCTCACCGGTCCGAAGGCGCTGGGCAGTCCTTCCAGGGCGATGTGTTTTCCGGCCGCCAGCCACTCGCGCGGCGTTGCGCGCAGGAGATCGAGGCGATCCGCGCCGCCATCCTGATCCTCGTCGGTTTCTAGGACCAGCATGTGGCGGAGGCTCTGCAAGAAGTGCGCGTTAGCCGCCGCGCTCGGCGCGAGGTACAGCCGCCGCCCGCGCTCGCCCTTCACCGTGGCCACCTGGGTGACGGCCGCGCCGACGAAGGTTTCCCGCGTCATGCCGTGCGCCAGTTTGCCGTAGAACGCGAGCAGGAAGCGGTCGCCATCGTCGCGAATCAGCAAAGACTTGTCGTAAGGAGTCTGGTGAACGCCGTCCAGTCCCGAACCCAGGCCCAAGGATGAAGGCTCGTAACTGCGCAGGTTTCCGAACATCCTCCCCCCACTCCGCTCCAGGAATCCCTTCAAATAATCCATCCAGGGATCCCGGGGTTCAAAAAGGCCGCTGTCCGGAACGCGCGAAAGCGCGACGTTGCAGCGGCTGCCGGCCTCGTCGGCGGGAAGGAAAGGGATGGGTTTCTGCGCGCTGTACAGGTACTGGGGGATGAAAGGCGGGTTGATGGAATGAGTGTTGTTGGTGCGATTCAGCGATCCCCGCAGCGCCTTGAGCACGTCTCCGCGGAAATCCCGAGCTTCTTCAAGGTACTTTTCCCCCTCTTCCTTGTGTCCCAAATCCTCCGCTAGTCGCCCGAGCTCGCGCAGCGCCGCGCAGGCCGCGCAATTTTCATCCAGGCTGTAAACCCTTTGCGACTCCATGGCCGCGGGGTTTTCCGCCAGCAGGCCGTGCGGCGACACGCGGCGCGTTTTTATCCACGCGTCGGCATGGCTTTTGATGAGTTCCAGATGCCCCGTGAAGTACAGGCCATCGCCTTCCAACCGGCACAATTCGGCCAGCAGCCGCATTTGCGCCGCGCGATCAAAGCCCTGGGCTTCCACCGCCACCACCGGCTCGGCGTAGGTCTTCGCGTCTTCCAGATAACCCCAATAAGCGAAGGCCCTTACCGTCTCGGCTGCCTCATAGGCCATGAAAGTCTCGTTGCCATTGCCGAAGCTGCAGAGCACACCGCGATCCCGGGTTAACGCGAAATTGTTGATGAGCGTGGCGCGCCAGGCGTTGTTGACGAGTGCCTCGGGAACCTCAACCTTTGCGCCGCGCGCCAGGACAGCCTCCCAGGTCGCTTCGCTTTCCTCCATGGCCGCCTTGAAGGACAAGGCCGGCGCTTTTTCCAGCGCTTCGCAGGGGATGGCCAACTCCAATACTTCAGCGGCCCGCGCTTCCAGATCGATCCACGCGAAGCGCGCGAACTCGGCATGGCGCTTAATTGTTCCGCCGCGGGCGGCGCAAAGGATCAGGCCGGCCTCGTTGCGAACGGCCCCATCTTCCACCTTCACCGCCCCAGCCTGGTTTTCCACCAGCACCGCAAGTTTTCCCCCAGCGGGCACCGTCAATTGCACGAACACCACCAGCGGGCTATCCCCTGCCGCCGTCACCCGCTGCACGTAGGTTTTACCGCCCGCGGCGTATTCGGTGTGGTAGCTGGGCAGATACCCCTTGTGTGGCAGCGGCCCCTTGCGCCTGGCATCCTCATCCCCGAAGCGCTCGCGATCTTTGCCGACGAAAAACCTCACGTTCACGTCGGGGACGAACCAGCCGGTCTTCTCCGTTCTATTGGCCTTCAAGCCCACGCCGATCTGGTTGCCGTTGCCAGCGCACCGAGCTTTATTTCTCCCCTCCTTAAGGCTTAAAATCAGGGGATAGTAACGAAAAGAGGCGTTGACCATTTGCAGCGGTTCCAGGTAATCGCACAGCCCGTAAAAGGTCGGGCCTTCCGGGCGTAGCATGACGGATTCGCCCCACACGTCGGTTCCGGACCTTTGCGCCTTGTCCAGCGCGCGCGCGTAATCTTCTCCGGGCGCCTTGGCGGGCCAGACGCGCTTGCGAATCTTCCCAAGCTCCAGGGGGTTCTTGCCCATGCAGCCGAACTCGACGTAGCTATCCCAGGCCGCTTTTTCCAGGGGGAGATCCAGCATCGCCAGACACGGGCCGACTTCCTTCATGGCTTGTTTTCCCAGCGCCTCCGCCTTGGCGTCGGTCGTGACGGCCGCGAAGGCCTCCAGCGCTTCCAGGAACAACTGCTGGTTCATCTTGAAGAGGCCGGTCTGATAATAGATGTTGGGGACCAGGGGATCCTTGGGCGTCTCCTTCAGCATCCTGTTGAAAACCGCGTAAGCCTCCGCGTATCGCGACTGGAACCCCAGAACGCAGGCGATGTGATAAAGCCACTGCGACTGGCGCTGCGGAAAGCGCTTCAGGGCTTCGCGGAAGACGGCCTCGGACTTGTCCCATTGACCCTGGGCCTGCAGGGCCAGGGCCTTGTTCTGCAGGACGTCCGGAACCAGGGCATGGTTGGGAGCCATAGCCAGGATGAGGTCATAGATCTCACGCGCATTCTCAAACTTGCCCTGGGCCAGCAGGGCGTCCGCCGTTTTTTTGAACTCGCCCGCGTCATCCCGGCTCTGCGCCGCGACCAGGATGACCGCGGCGCAAAACCAGATGACGGCGGCGACCCTCACTCGGTCTCGATAGAGAAGCGCGCGGTCCCGGCTTGGGCGGGCAGGGTCAGAACGCTGGCGCCGTCCTCGGTCGCCTGCTGCAACTTGTTCCCATCGGCCAACTGCGCCTGCTTCACCTTGGCCCCGCCGGGCAAGCGCACGCTCAGGGAGACGGACTTTCCCTGCGCGCGTCCATCGAGCGTTATTTCGCCGCTGATCTTCTTGTTCTTGAGGTCAGACTTCATCACCAGGCTGATGGGACCGGATCGTGTGGGCATCTTATCCAGGCGGATGGTTTTGCCGTCCTCCAGCCAAGCCGCGGGGACGGTGCTGAGCAGGCAAACCTGCTCGTAGTTGCCGTCGAGGTTGCCGTCGCGCTCGTGCACCAGCATGTGCCGCAGGCTGCGCAGCAGCAGGGCATTGGCCGGCGGCTCGGGCGGAAGATAGGTGCCGCGCGCGTAGGTGGTCTCCGAGGGCACCGTGCCCTGGCACTCGCCCGTGAGGAAGGTGCCGCGAGTGTAGCCGAAGGCCAGCGCGCAATAGAAGGTGTAGATGGCTCGCTTTGCATCGTGCCGCAGGATTTGGGAAAACTGCCGCCCCCAGGTGTAGAGGGGATGGATGCCGTCCTGGGACGGCAGGGTCGAGTGCTGATCAAAGCGCGTCAGGCCCGCCATGACGCCCTGATGGGACCAGAGGTACTCGAGCGCATGGGTGTAGGGCGCGGCGTTGGCTTCGAAGATCTCGGATTCAAAGAAGTAGGGAAACACGAGGTTATAATAGCTGGCCTCCTTGCTTTCGACCAGGGACTTCCAGGGCTTCTCTTCCCCGAGCGCGAAGGGGACGAAGGGCGGCGTGGTGGAGTTGTCGATGTTCTTCTCGATGGCCTGGCGCACTGCCGCGCCGAACTCGTCAGCCGCCGCGCGGTATTTCTCCGCCAGCGCCTGCTCGCCGATGGCCGCGAAGGCCACGGCGAGATCGCGGATGCCGCGCCAACTGTTGGTGTTGGTATTGAGGTTGGCGACCTTGTGGCCGGAAACGTCGAACCCGTACCCGTCGAGCAGCAGGCCCGTGCCCTTCTCGCGGTGCGCGAGCAGGAAGTCGGCGACCTCGATGAGCCGCGCCTTGTTGCTGACGAGGATCTCCTTGTCGCCGCTCATGAAAAAGTAGTAGGTGGGCAGGACGAGGCGGTTGGCGCAGACGTGCAGCCCGATGCCGGTGTCGGAAAGGGGATACTCGATGATGGGCTGGATGAAGCGGCGCGCGTCCGCGAAGTAGCCGTATTCGATGAACGGAGCGATGTACTGGAGCGTCTCGGCGTAACCGTTGCCCTGGTAGTAGTTGAACATACCGTAAGGCAGTTCGTCGCCGAGGCTGAGCTGCCAGTCGCCGATGAAGAGGCTGCGGTAGGCGTCCATGACGACCTGTTCGGGGACCTCCACGCTGGCGCCTTTGGCCAGCTCCTGCTTCCAGGTCTCCGCGACGGCGGAGCGGGCCTTCTCGAAGTTCTCGGCATTGGCGCGCACCTGGGTGCCCGCGAGCTGGAGCTGGTGGGGCAGGACGGCGTAAGCGCTTTCGCCCTTGGCCAGGGAGAAGCGCACCAGCTTGGCCTTGTCGTCCCAGGTTGCGCCGGGCGAGAACCAGGCGAACACGTTGTTGTGGCCGTCGGTGAAGCGGTCGTTGCGGAAGCCGCCGCTGACGATGGGGAAGCCATAAGCCACCTCCGGGCCCACGACCTCGAAGGCGACCTGGCCGGCGGCGTCCTTGGCGGTGACGCGGATGTAGGCCGCGACGCCGGGTTCGTCGGTGAACGACGAGCGGTGATCGGCGATGAGCGGGTGCGCCAGGACCGTTTCCTCGAAGGTCGCGCCGTCCGCGCTGTAGTCAACGTGGACGATGGGCAAATGTCCCTCTTCGTAGTGGGGCAAGCCCTGGCGGGCCTCATCCAGACCGAAGACCTCGTCCTTGGAGCCGACACAGAGGGTGAGGGCCGTATCCGGCGCCGCCCAGGTGAAGCTTTTGCCGGCGCCGGCCTTGCTGCGGCGGGTGAGGTTGGCGTCAACGCGGAAACCGTTCTCGATCAGCCGCATTTTCTGGGTCGAGCCCTTGGGCGACAAGATGATGCCCGCGTAGATCCACGGGGCGTCGGTGTAACGGATGGGGGCCAAGGGCAGGTCCTTGATGTTCTCATAGGTCGGACCTTCCGGTTTCGCGGCGATGATCTTCCAGTACTCGTCTTCATGGGAGGCGCGCGCCTTTTTCAGGAACTCATTGTACTCGGGGGTGGGCTTGGTGAGCACGAAGTTTGTGGTCGCGTTGCGCGCGCCCGGCTTGGCGGGCGCCGCCACGGGCGCGGGCTTGGCCATCGCCTTCGCGGCTGGGGCCGCCACGATCACGGGTTTGGCTTGCGCCGCCGCGGCGGGCTTGGCGGGCGCGGCCTGCGCGGGAGCGAACAAGCCTTCTGGCACGACCGCCAGCATGCAGGTCAAGAATACCGCTGTATTTCGTAATTCCATTGCTCCACTCCTTGAATCAGGTTAACGTATTTCTGTTTAACAACAGCCGCGGACTATTTCTTGCGGGCGGCTTCTTCGCGCAGCGCTTTGGCCACGCTGCCGACCGCGGCGGCGGCGGCTTCCATGTCCTCGCGGGACCCCAGCAGGAAGTTCTGGTAGATCCACACCGCCTCCTCGTGGCAGGCTTTTTCAGCCACCGGGCAGTGGACGCGGGTGTAGTCCACGCGCCGCGCCTGATCGTAACTGAGGAAACTGCTGTTGCGGAACACCGGCTGGCGGTAGAGCGGCTCGGGATAGCCCCTGAAGCAGGGCACTCCCTTTTCCGCCAGGCGGCGCGCGAATTCGACTTTGGAAGTGCCGCCGCAAGCGCCGGGGTTATAGCGGAACATATAGATGTGCCGGGGATGGAGGTTCTGTCCCGGTACCGGGTCCATGGGCCGCATCCCCTCCACCTTTTCGATCAGGCTGTCCAGATAAAGGCCGTTGTCGTGGCGCCGCCGCGTCTGCCCCTCCAGGCGCTTGAGCTGGGCCGAGAGCAGCGCCGCCTGCAACTGGGTGATGCGGTAATTGCAGCCGAGGTGGTGGTGCTCGTACCATTGCCCGCCCTTGACGCGGCCGCAGTTGCGCAGCGAATTCACCATGTCGAAAGCGTCTTCGCGGTCCGTGATGACGGCGCCGCCCTCGCCGCTGGTCATGTTCTTGGAGGACTGGAAACTGAAGCATCCGGCGTCGGCCAGGCTGCCCAGTTTGCGGCCCCTGTACTCCCCGCCGTGGCCGTGGCAGGCGTCCTCGATGACGACCAAACCATGGCGCGCGGCCAGGCGCTGGAAAGCCTCCATGTTGGCCGCCGCGCCGGCGAAGTGCACCGGGATGATGGCGCGGGTGCGCGGTGTGATGGCGGCCTCCACCGCCACCGGGTCCAGGTTGTAGGTGCCGGGCTCGATGTCGGCGAAGACGGGAACGCAGTTGGTTTCGGCGACTATCGAGGCCGTGGCGAAGAAGGTGTAGGGGGGAACGATCACTTCGTCCCCGGGTTTGACCCCCAAGGCCAGCAGCGCCACGCGCAGGGCCACCGACCCGTTGACCACGCTGGCGGCAAAGCGGCTGCCGTTGTAGGCGGCGAACTCCTCGTCGAAGGTCTTGATGGCGCCGCCCAGATCCGGGCTGCCCCATTTACCCGAGCGCAGAATGGCCACCACCGCCTCGATGTCGGTCTCGTCCCGTTCCGGCCATTCCGTGACTTTTATTTTCGCTTCCATGTTGAACCTCGGTTGTGGAATATATGATAAATTTCTATGGATAAAGCGCTTTAGCAAGTATAACCAGGAAGGCCCGTTCAGTCAAGTCCCGCTTTGAAAAACTTCCTTCATCTCCGCACCAGCGCGGTTCGGCGGCACGATCTATCCCGGCCAGCGTGCGCCCAGGGGCCGCACTCCTTGTGTGGACCCAGACCTGCGCGACTCGCGACGCTTTACATTTCAAGGGGTTAACTTTAATTAAGGAGCCGTTCATGAACGAAAAACAGTTGAACATCGGCATCGCCGGCCTCGGATTCATGGGGGTCACGCACTTCAAGGCGCTCCAGGAAATTTCCGGCGCGCGCGTGAGCGCCCTGTACTCCCGGGACTCCGCCAAGCGCGCCGGGGACTTTCGCTCCGTGCGCGGCAACTTCGGAGGCGGGGGCGGGATGCAGGACCTCACGGGCATCGCCACCTACGCCGACTATGGGGATCTTCTAGCGGATAAGCAAGTGGACGCAGTGGACCTGTGCCTGCCCACGGCGCAGCACGCGGACGCGGCCATCCGCGCCTTGGAGGCCGGAAAACACGTGATCCTCGAAAAACCCATCGCCTTGAACCTGGAGCAGGCCGACGCCATCCTCGCCGCCGAAAAGCGCGCGGGCCGCCTGTGCCTGGTGGCGCACGTGCTGCGCTACTTCCCCGAATACGCGCTCATCCGCCAGCTTCGGGATGAAGGCGGCCTGGGCCCCCTGTGCGCCGCTCATTTCCGCAGGTCCATCGCCCAGCCGGACTGGCGCGGCGCGGACGCCGCGGAAGACAACGGCGGCCCGGTCGTGGACCTGCATATCCACGACGCGGACTTCGTGCGTTTCCTCTTCGGGGAGCCCCAGTCTTTCAGCGCCCGCGGCGCGCGCGGCAGCACGGGGGAAGTCGCCCACATTCACACGCTTTATCACTATCCAGACGGCCCGCTCGTGTCGGCGGAAGGCGGCTGGCTGTGCCCGCCTTCGCTGCCCTTCATCCAGGGTTACGAAGTCTTTTTCGCTAAAGGAATGTTGCATTTCGACTCCGCCTCCGGCCGTCCGCCGCTGCTGCACACCCCCGCGGGCCAACGCGAGCCGACCCTTAAAGGAGACGCTTTCCGCGACGAACTCGCCGCGGCCATAGGCTTCATCCGCCGCGGCGACCCCCACAGCGCCCTCTCAGCCGCGAGCGCGCGGGCGAGCCTCGACCTCGTGCTGCGGGAAGAAGCGGCGGCGCGGGAAGGTTGGAGCAGGGGAAGCGCTCCCTGAGCGGCAGGGGTGGCGCAAAACAAGTGTACTTGTATAATAGCAAGTGTACTTGCCTTAGCCCCCCCTTGGACCCCCTCCAGCGCCATGAAGCAGCAGCTCACCCTCACCCTTGAACGGGAGCTCATCCCAACTCTGAAGCGCTATGCCCGTGAGCACGACCTCTCACTCTCCGAACTCGTGGAGCGGCAAATGAAAAAGTTGATCCCCACTCCTTCAAGAGGCCGGAAGCGTTTCTCCGAGCAACTGCGGGGTGTGTTGCGCGGAAAGAACCTGGAGGACCTCGAGCGTAGCCGACGCGCGCTGCTTCTCGCAAAACATCAGTGAAGCTGCTCATCGACACCAACATCCTCTTGGACGTCGCCTTGGCCCGAGAAGGGCGCATGGAGGGTTCCGCCGCGCTCCTGGATCGACTTCAGGATGGAATCCACGATGGGCACATCGCCTGGCATACGCTCAGCAACTTCTATTACATCCTGGCCGGCGACCTGGGCGGTAAAAAAGCCCGTCACCTCATCGGAGAGCTCGTGGGGTTCCTCTCCGTTTCTCCCACGACGACAGAAGACACGGCCAAGGCCTGCGCGCTGGATTTTCCTGATTTCGAAGATGCTCTTCAGGCGGCCGCGGCACTGCGCTGCGGCGCGGAGTTCATCGTGACGAGAAATGGCAAGGACTTCAAGAAGTCACCTGTTCCAGCCACCACTCCCGAAGAGATTCTCAACTTTTGATCGAACGACGTTCGCGGCTGGTGGGGATCGGAATCCTGGCCGCCATTTTGGTTCTGTCAGGTGGCGTGTTCTACTTCCTCAAAGGAAAATCGTTTGTCGTGCGCCTGTCCGAAGCGCAGTTGCGAGAGAAGCTGGAGGCAAAACTGCCGCTGACAAAAACCTATTTTTTGTTCTTTCAAATCACGCTGCGTCACCTGCGGGTGACGCTGGTCGAGGGCTCCGACAGGGTTAAGGCCGGTTTGGATGTTGAGCTCAATATGAGGCTGGGAAACGCGTCAAAGGCTCTCGGAGGCTCCGTTGACGTTTCCGGCGGAATCCAGTACAACGCGGCGCAAGGCGAGCTTTTCATGACGCACCCAGTGATCGAGCAAACGGCTGTTCAAGGCGTGCCCGAGAAGTACGCGCCGATGTTGAACGAGGCGCTTTCAAAAGCGATCGGAGAATACTGCGCTGAACGGCCCCTCTATGCGTTGCGAGCTACGGACACAAAGCAGGCTATCGCCAAGCTGGTCCTCAAGGATGTCGTAGTTCAGGATCGCCACCTCGTGATCACGCTCGGGATTTAGCGGCTCCCGCGCGCGGTTGAGGTGCCGGACGCACCCCTGCTCCCAGAACGATCCTATCGGCATTTTTATCCGGCGGGAATCAGCAGCTCCGGATGAAAAACCGCCGACGGCGGCTCGGGGCGGAGTTTGTGCGCCGTTACGGCCAGCCACTCCAGCAGTTTTTCGATTCCCTGTCCCGTGAGCCCTGAGATACCGAGGCGACCGGCGGGGATGGCCTGGCCCAAATCAGCTTTGGAGGCCAGTGGCAAAACGGCTTTCCCGACGGCGAGCGCGGGCGGCAAATCCAGATCGAAGAGCAGGACGATATCGGCCTGTGCCAGGGCCGTGCGGTATCCGGTGGTCTCTAAAAAACCAAGGTGTTTTCAAGCACCCTGCGAAACCACTTCGCGCAAAGATTTATGAGTGACTTTCGGAGAGTTCGAATAGCATCCTTCCCATTTCCATTGGGGTTCGGAACGTATCGGCCTTTCATTCGTCAGTCAGGTGTTTCAAGATATAATTTCAGGTCATGCTCAAGCTCCCAAGGCGCTCCAGCGGAGGCCGGTTGCGCCGGTGCCGATGATGACGCCTTACCACGCCAAGTACTTCGCCCACGACCTGACCCGCCGGGCCGTGATCGGCATGGATCGCCTCTCGATGGCGCTGTTCGACGCAGCCGTTGACCTGAATCCGCACCAGATAGAGGCCGCGCTCTTTGCTTTGCAGTCCCCGCTCTCCAAGGGCGTGATCCTGGCCGATGAGGTCGGCCTTGGGAAGACTATCGAGGCAGGTATCGTGTTGTGCCAGTTCTGGGCGGAACGCAAGCGCCGGTTGCTGGTGATCTGCCCGGCCTCCATCCGCAAGCAGTGGGCGCTGGAGCTGCAGGACAAGTTCAATTTGCCCTCACGGGTGCTCGACGCCAAGACCTACCGCGAGGCGCAACGGAGTGGGTGCGCGCCTCTGAGTGAGAGGGCCGTGCTCATCATGTCCTTGAACTACGCGAACGCGTTGCGCGAGGAATTGAAGACAATCACTTGGGATCTCGTCGTCATTGACGAAGCCCACAAACTGCGCAATGCCTATCGTCCGAGCAATAAGGTCGGCCAAGGCATCCGCTGGGCCACCGAGGATTGCCGCAAGCTCTTGCTCACGGCCACGCCGCTGCAAAACTCATTACTTGAAATGTATGGCCTCTCGACCCTCATTGACGAGCATCTGTTCGGGGACCTCCATTCCTTCCGCTCCCAGTATGCCAGCGCCGGCAGCAGCATCAGCGACCTGCGTCAGCGCCTCTCGGGCTTCTGCAAGCGCACGCTGCGCAACCAGGTCACCGAGTACGTCCGCTACACCGAGCGGCGGCCCATCACGCGACCGTTCACGCCGAGCGACGACGAGCACGCGCTCTATGAGGCGGTGTCCGGGTTCCTGCAGCGCGAAGGCAGCTATGCGCTCCCCGAGCGTCAGCGCCACTTGACCGCGCTCATCCTGCGCAAGCTGCTGGCGTCGTCTTCACAGGCCATCGCAGCCACGTTGGAAACGCTGCGTAAACGTCTCGAAACGCTGCGCGACGAGAAGGTGCAAAATGACGCGGAATTCATCGAGGGGCTCATCGAGTCCGAGGATATCGAGGACGACCTGCTCGACGAGATCCTCGCGGAGCCCAACGAGGCCAAGGCCGAAACCGCGCCGCGCGGCATTGACCGACAGAAGCTTCGCGAGGAGATTGGCATCCTGCAACGGCTCACCACCTGGGCGCGCGGCATTGGTACCGACACAAAGACAAAGACCCTGCTCACAGCGCTGGATATTGGCTTCGAACAGATGGTCACAACGGGTGCGGCTCGCAAGGCGCTGATTTTCACCGAGTCGCGCCGCACCCAGGATTACCTGAAGGCTTTTCTGGAGTCCCACGGCTATCGCGGACAGGTGGTGCTTTTCAACGGCACCAACGGCGGGCCGGAAGCAACTGCAATCTATGAGCGCTGGGTTGAGAAAAACAGCGGCACCGGGAGGTCCTCGGGTTCGCGCGCCGTGGATGTGCGCACCGCCCTCATCGAGCATTTTCGCGATGAAGGCGTCATCCTCCTCGCCACCGAGGCGGCGGCGGAGGGCATCAACCTACAGTTTTGCTCGCTGATCATCAACTACGATCTACCCTGGAACCCACAGCGCATTGAGCAGCGCATCGGCCGTTGCCATCGCTACGGACAACGGCACGACGTGGTGGTCATCAATTTCCTGAACGAGCGCAACGAGGCCGACCGCCGCGTGTTAGAACTGCTGGGCGAGAAGTTCAGCCTCTTCAGCGGTATCTTCGGTGCCTCTGACGAGGTGCTGGGCGCCATCGAATCCGGCGTGGACTTCGAGAAGCGCATCCTCTCCATCTACCAGGATTGCCGCGCACCCGAGGAGATCGACGCCGCGTTCCGTACCCTGCAAGCGGAGATGGACGAGCAAATCCGCGCGCGCATGGACGACACGCGCCGGTCGTTATTCGAGCACTTCGATGAGGATGTGCATCAACGCCTGCGGCTACAGCTCGACGACGCGAGAGCACAGTTGGATCGTTTCGGGCAGCGCTTCTGGTCGCTGACCCGCTTCATGCTCGACGGTCGCGCCCGTTTCGACGATGCTGCGCTGGCCTTTGACCTCGACCGCCCGCCCCGCCCGGAGATCGCGATTGGCCGCTACCACCTGATCTCGAAATCGCATCCTAAGTCGGCGCAGGGAGCCGGTGAGGTTGGTGGCGAGGAGCGCGGCCAGTTCCTTTACCGCCTTTCGCACCCGTTAGGCGAGCACGTTGTGGAGAGCGCGAAGGCAATCCCCACTCCCTCGGCGCGGATCGTCTTTGATGTATCGCATCATTCGGCCCGCGTTCACATGGTCGAGGCACTGCGCGGCAAAAGCGGCTTCCTCACGCTCACGCGCCTCGTCGTTGAGTCCTACGAACGCGAGGAGTATCTGCTATTCTCCGGCTTCGACGATGCGGGTGCCGCGCTCGACCAGGAGACGATGGAGAAGCTCTTCGGCTGTTCAGGCCAGTCGCACGGCGAAGAGGCGATCCCAGCCACCGTGCGGCAACGCCTTGAAGCCGAGGCGGAGCGGCACGCCAAGGCCACCGTGGGCCGCTCGCTGGAACAAAACAGCGTCCACTTCAACCAGGCGCGCGAGAAACTGGAGCAATGGGCCGACGACATGGTGCTGTCGGCGGAGAAGGCGCTCATGGACACCAAGGAGCAGATCAAGGCGCTGCGGCGGCAAGCGCGCCAAGCGGTCACGCTCGAAGAGCAGCACGAAATCCAGCAGCGGTTGCAGCAACTGGAAAAGCAACAGCGCCGCCAGCGGCAGGAGATTTTTACGGTCGAAGACGAGATTATGGGGAAGCGCGATGGGCTGATTGAATCGCTGGAGCGAAGGCTGGCGCAGCGGACTGCGACGGAGACGCTCTTCACAATTTGTTGGGCGGTCCACTAATATGGAGGTCTTTGAACATGAAACGAATAGTCGTCGGCCCGGTTCTTCAGCACTTACGCACCATCGGCCTAGATAGTGGTGCGGTCACTCTTGCGACCGCATTTTATTCGGGTCGAGCCTTGTCGTCACTGACGCTAGGTGCGGAATTCGTAACGGTGCTTTGTAGATTAGACCTTAATTCCATCGATGAGTGGGTTCGCGGTGTAATCGCGCCGGACGCGCTTTTGTCCTTCTTGCTCGCACAACAGCAGCGCGGCGCACATGTGCTCCTGTGCGTCGCGCCAGCTGCGCATGCGAAGGTGTACCTGGGACACCGCGCCGCGCTTATTGGAAGTGCGAATCTCACAATGCAGGGTTTTGGCGGAGGGCATGAAATTGTAAGTAGAGTGGACGACATAAAGTCTTTGCGGGAGGTTAAGCGCGCGCTTTTAGAATATCGCCGAATGCTAACAAAGATAGAAGTAGCTGTATTACAAGAATATGTAGAGCGTAATCGGCAGATCGTGCGCCGGAATAAAGCCAGAGATCTCAAACCCGATCAGCTGCCCAAAACAGAACGCAGTACACGGCCGCATTTGGGTACTTATAAAGGTTTTCTGGCTTGGCTAAAAAATACAACGTCGGCTGGTGCTTTGGAAATATGGGAAAGAGCCAACGGGAAAGGAAATCTGTCTGGCCACATTAATCGCAACTTTCATGGATTGCGACAATTCTTCCTCGCATTTCCCGAGATGTTTGATCGGATGCGGCGCGCTGACCCAGACTTTTACAAGCTAAGCAAAGATGCGGGTATGGAAAATCATCTTAGCGACTTTGTCCACTACTCAGCTGTGGATGAAGCCGATTTCATACTCAAATACTGGAAAACGTATCTCCCTATTGAGTGCGGGGGCAGAGCAAGTCGTCACGGAGGCACAATCGGAAATCTGAACTACATGCTTCCGTTAGTGGCGGCTTATCTAGCACACACGCTAGAAGTTTCAAGCAATCTGAACGGATTCAAGCGTGATGAATAGTCCGATCTGCCGCGAGTCACAGCTACTTAAAAAACTTGTGGCGCTGTTTCGCGAGCTGTTTCAGCTTGACCAGCCCGATTTGGACTTCGGCCTCTACCGTGTCTTGCATGTCAAAAGTATCGAGATCGCGAAGTTCCTCGACGAAGATCTATTGCCACAAGTGCAGGCGGCGTTCGGCCAATACAAGACAGCCGATAAAGCCGAGCTTGAGAAGGAGCTGGCCAAAGCCATAGAGCAGGCGCATGGGCTGGGCGTGGATCCAGAGACGACGCAAAAGGTAAAGGACCTGCGCGCTCAGCTCAAGAGCGACGCCGTGGACATGGGTGCGCTGGAGAGCGAGACCTACGACCACTTGTTCAGCTTCTTCCGCCGCTACTACTCCGAGGGAGACTTCCTCGCCAAGCGCGTCTATAAGCCAGGCGTTTACGCCATTCCCTACGAGGGCGAGGAGGTCACGCTCCACTGGGCTAACAAGGACCAGTACTACATCAAGACCAGCGAGTACTTGCGCGACTACACCTTCCGCTTGCAGCAAAACGACGACAAAAAGCCGATGCGGGTGCACTTCCGGCTGGCGGACGCCGTGGAGGGCGAACATGGCAATGTAAAGACTGTCGAGGGGAAAGAGCGAGTATTCATCTTGGCAGCCCCTAGTGAATCCGGGTGCGACTTCATCACCGAGCAGGACGGTGAGCAGGGCAGGGAACTCGTCATCCGCTTCGAATATCGTCCTGCGACGCTCACCGACTGGTCCGACGATGTCCGTGCGGGGAAGGCCAAGCCCCCGGCACAGAAGGACCTGACCGCGCTTGCCGCCAGACGCGTGCTGGCGGTAGCGGATGCTTCACTTGTCCCCTGGATTGCCGAACTGGGCAAGCCGCACATTGCGGCGGGCGGCGAGATGGCCGACTACACCCGTCTGGAGGCGCACCTCAAGCGCTACACCGCGCGCAACACCTTTGACTACTTCATCCACAAAGACCTGAGCGGCTTCCTGCGGCGAGAGCTGGACTTTTATATCAAGAACGAGGTCATGCACTTGGACGATATCGAGGAAAAAACCGCCCCGCGTGTCGAGCAGTACCTCTCCAAGATCAAGGTCATCCGCAAGATCGCGGGTAAGATCATCGAATTTTTAGCGCAGCTTGAGGACTTCCAGAAGAAGCTGTGGTTGAAGAAGAAATTCGTGGTGGAGACGCAGTGGTGCATCGCGGTCGGCTGTATCCCCGAGACGTTCTACGCGGATATCGCCGCCAATGAGGCGCAGCGAGAGGAGTGGGCGAGGCTGTTTGCGATTGATGAGATCGAGTACGCCTTGCTGGCACCGCGTTATAGCGAGCCTCTGAAACCTGAGTTCCTGAAGGCGTATCCGACGCTAGTGGTGGACACGAGGCATTTTGAGGCTGGCTTTAGAGGGCGGCTGCTTGAAGCGGTCGGGGATGTGGGGGCGCAAACCGACGGCGTGCTCATTCACAGTGAGAACTTTCAGGCGCTGGCGCTGATGCAGGCGAGGTATCGGGAGCAGGTGAAATGCGTGTATATTGACCCACCGTATAACGCCAAGACGAGCGAAATTCTTTACAAAAATACGTACAAACATGCCTCATGGCTCTCACTGCTCAATGATAGAGTAGCCTTAGTTGATGCGCTTCGTCACGAGGATGCCGTATTTGTCTGTGCGATCGACGAAAACGAACAGGAAAGGCTAGGCTTATTGCTCGCCAGTCTGTTCCCTACGGATGAGCGTGTGTGTGTAAGTGTTGTTCATAACCCTCGCGGGATACAAGGCGCGGGTTTCTCCTTCACTCACGAGTTCGCATATTTTCTGCATCGCAGTGGGCTACCACTCGGCCTGCACACGCTCGATGACGCCAAGTCAAAGCCGCTGATGAAGACGGGTAGCGAGTCAGAACGAAACACTGGAAAGAACTGCTTTTACCCAATCTATGTTCGCGATAAGCGTGTGATTGGGTTTGGCGCCGTCCCGCCTGATAACTGGCATCCTGATGCTGCGAGCACTCATCGCACGGATGGGGTTATTGAAGTCTGGCCCGTCTCGTCAACGGATAACCTAGAACGTAAGTGGCGGTATGCGCGGCAATCGATTGAGGGCGTGCAGGCCAATTTGGAAGTTCGCCAAGGTAGAGATGGGACACCAGTAGTTTATCTGGAAAAAGATTACGAGTCGTACCGCACTGTATGGACTGATGCAGAATTCAACGCCGCTGAGTATGGCAGTACACTGCTGAAAAATATTCTCGGAAACGTTGGGGAATTTTCGTTTCCGAAGTCAATATGGACAGTGCTACATTCACTTCGAGTGGCCCGTGTGAACGATAAAGATCTCGCTCTCGACTTCTTCGCCGGCTCCGGCACCACCGCCCACGCCGTCATCAACCTCAACCGCGAGGACGGCGGGCGGCGCAAGTTCATCCTCGTCGAGATGGGTGACTACTTCGATACAGTCCTGCTGCCGCGCATCAAGAAGGTCACCTTCACGCCAGAATGGAAGGACGGCAAGCCCAAGCGCCTTGCCACGCCCGAGGAAGCAGCGCGCAGCCCGCGTATCGTCAAAGTCCTCCGCGTTGAATCCTACGAAGATACGCTCAACAACCTGGAGACGTGCCGTACCCCTACACAGCAACTGCTGCTCGACGCCGCCGATGCGCAAGGCGCGGACGGCCTCCGGGAGCAGTACATCCTGCGCTACATGCTCAACGTTGAAACGCGCGGCAGCCAGTCGCTGCTCAACGTGCGGGCCTTCACCGACCCCACAGCCTATAAGCTCAAGGTCAAGCGCCCGGGATCGGATGAAAGCCGCGAGGTGAATGTTGATCTGCTAGAAACCTTCAACTGGCTGATTGGCCTCACCGTCCAGCACATCGCCGCGCCGCGGAGTTTCTCGGCCACGTTTGAGCGCGACAGCGAAAAGCGGCTGCGGCTCAAGGGAAGGCTCAAGCAGGTCAACCTGCACCCCAACCCGCTCCCGAAGGGAGAGGGGGAGGGCAAATGGTGGTTTCGTACCGTCACCGGCACGGCACCGGATGGCCGCAAAATACTCGTTATCTGGCGCAAACTCACCGGCGAACCGGAGCAGGACAACCTGGTCCTCGACGATTGGTTCACCAAGCAAGGCTATTCGGCCAAGGACAGCGAGTTCGACCTTATCTATGTCAACGGTGGCAACAACCTCGAAAACCTTAAAACCCCTGATGACACCTGGAAGGTGCGGCTTATCGAGGATGACTTCCACCGGCTGATGTTCGAGGCGGAGGGGGCGTAATGGCGCCTGTGCGCTATCACCAGGGGCGCTTTCCCCCTGCGGCGATGGATTGGCCGCGCTTGATTCCCCTGCTGGGTCCAGCAGCGGCCGCCGTCGCTCGCTATGATGGCATGCTGGCTGCGATCCCCAATCCCAGCGTTCTGCTTTCACCGCTGACCACCCAGGAAGCCGTGCTGTCTTCCCGCATCGAGGGCACTCAGGCGACGATGGGTGAGGTGCTGGAGTTCGAGGCCGGCCAAGAGGCGGTATCGCCGGAACGCCGTGAAGATATTCAGGAAGTGCGCAACTACCGCGCCGCGATGCGCAAAGCCGAGCATCTGCTGGCGACATTGCCGATTTCCCAGAGGATGATTCGTGATGCACACGCGGTTCTGCTTGCGGGGGTGCGCGGACAGAACAAATCGCCTGGAAACTACCGCCGCATCCCCAATTGGATTGGTCCTCCGGGCTGCACCATCGAAACCGCGCATTTCGTGCCCATCGCCGCGGATAAGTTGCCGGAGGCCATGAGCTCCTGGGAGCGCTACGCTCATAGCGAGTCACCGGATAGGTTGGTGCAACTTGCCATCCTGCACGCCGAGTTCGAGGCGCTGCACCCATTCCTTGACGGCAACGGGCGCTTAGGCCGGATGTTGGTGCCGCTGTTCTTGTGGCAGACCGGCCTGATCCGTCAGCCGATGTTTTACATCAGCGCCTACTTCGAGGCACGTCGCGCGGCCTACTATGACGGTCTGCTCGCGGTGTCCCGCGATGATGACTGGACCGGGTGGTGCCGGTTCTTCCTAGAGGCCATTCGAACCCAGGCTGAAGATAACTTGGCCAAGGCGCAAGGGATCCTCGCGCTCTACGAGAAAATGAAACGCCAGGTGCCTGAGATGACCCGCTCACAGTATGCTATTCGCGCGCTTGACTGGATTTTCGAACGCCCTATTTTTCGGAGTTCAGATTTCGTTGATTCGGCGGGGATTCCGGCACCTACGGCCAGGCGCTTTCTCGGGGTCTTGCGCAAGGGTGGCGTGTTGCGGGTTTTTGCGGCTGGGAGAGGTCGCCGAGCGGCGATCCTAGCCTTTCCGGCCTTGTTGAACATCGCCGAGGGGCGTGAGGTGGTTTGATGTGCATGGGTTCGCACTGTCGCTATTTGTCGCTCACTTTATTG
>JAHFOS010000068.1:0-3183 GCA_023261545.1 bacterium | reverse complement strand
TATTGGAAAAATGAGCGACAAATCAGCTTGTTGTCAAACGCCGAGCGACAAGCCAGGGGAGGATTGCTGATGCCCCGAGGCCGCCCCCGACAGAGCCTTGCCGCAAGCTCGACAGCCACGCCACGCCGGCCCCAAGTGCCGTTCGCCTACAAGCTGGTGCTCAACCAGTGGATGCTGTCGTTGTTCAACGTCAAACGCTTCGAGGAGCTGGCCGAGCATCTGCGCAACGAAGCCCTTGAAGGGCTGGACGAGAATAATGTTCATCACTTCCACCACGTGCTCACGGCGCAGTTCTTCATCCTGACGCAACTGCCCGCCGGGCTGTTGCTGGAATACGACCAGAACATCGTCCGACACACGCAGCGGCTGAACGAGCGGCGCATCACCCGTGGCGAGGAGCCTATTGTCTGGAAGTATTTCCAATACCTGACCCTGCTCTTCACCGAGATCTATCTCGACCGCTACTTCCGTGATCCCAGAGCGCTACTCTTGGCTCTGAACGCCCAAGTGGCTACGTACAACGCCGATATGTCTGAGCCCGACCAGGTTCCGCCGTTCGACGAAGACGCCGAAGCCTGGCCACAGCTCAACAAGCTCGCCTTCTGGATGGCCACGGGTAGCGGCAAAACGCTCCTGATGCACGCCAACATCCTCCAGTACCAGCACTACCTGGAAAGGCACGGGCGGCGGCGGGAGCTGAACCGTATCCTCTTGCTCACGCCCAACGAGGGGCTCTCTCAGCAGCACCTGCGCGAATTCGAAATAGCGGGTATTTCGGCGGAACTGTTCAACAAGGACGGGCGAGGGCTCTTCGTCATGGATAGTTATGCCTGGCACCTCTCTGCCTGGCAGGCTGTCGAGATTCTCGATATCCACAAGCTCAAGGATGAGATGGGCGACAAGACCATCGCCGTCGAGGCCTTTGAGGGAAACAACCTGGTGCTGGTGGACGAAGGGCATCGCGGCGCAAGTGGCGGCGAAGAGGGCGCTTGGATGCGCTTTCGCAACGCGCTGTGTGAGAAGGGTTTCTCGTTCGAGTATTCGGCCACTTTCGGGCAGGCGGTCAAGGGCAGCCCCAAGCTCATCGAGCTGTATGCCAAGAACACGCTGCTCGACTACTCGTACCGCTACTTCTACGGTGATGGATTCGGCAAGGACTACCAAATCCTCAACCTTGACGAGGGAACACAGCAGAACCACCTGGAGCTGTATCAGGTGGCCTGCCTGCTCTCGTTTTTCCAGCAACTGCGACTTTACCGCGAGCGCGGCGCGAACTTTCGGCCGTTCAATATCGAAAAGCCCCTGTGGATTTTCGTTGGCGGCAGCGTGACGGCGACGCTGGCCGCGCGGGATGCCACGGATATCGTGGAGATCCTGAAATTCCTGGCGCGCTATGTGGCCGACCGAGCGGGCAGCACGCAGCGCATCGAGCGCGTCCTAAAGACGGGACTTGAAACCGCGTCGGGCAAGAACCTGTTCTCCGGACGCTTTGCCTATCTCAATACCTGCGGGCACTCGCCCGAACAGGTCTTCGATGAGACGCTCGCGATGTTCTTCAACGCCCCGGGCGGCGGTCGGCTCTACGTCGAGAACCTGAAAGGTGCGACCGGCGAAGTGGCTCTGCGGCTGGGTGTCGAGAACGAGGCCTTTGGCGTGATCAACGTGGGCGATGATACCAAGCTGGTGAAGCTGTGCGAGGAGAAAGGGCTTGCCACCGGCGAACGCGAGTTTTCGGGGTCGCTTTTCCATGAGATCAACAAGCCGCACTCGACGGTCAACCTGCTGATTGGCTCGAAGAAGTTCACGGAGGGTTGGAGTAGTTGGCGCGTCTCGACGATGGGTCTGATGAACGTGGGCAAGGGGGAGGGCGCACAGATCATCCAGCTCTTCGGTCGCGGCGTGCGGCTGAAGGGACACGACCTCAGCCTCAAGCGCAGCGTCAAGACGGATCTACCGGAAGGCGTCGAACGGCCCAAACACATCAGTGTGCTCGAAACGCTGGGCATTTTCGGCATCCATGCCGACTACATGGCGAAGTTCCGCGACTTCCTCGAAGAAGAGGGCCTGCCCACCAACGACGACCGCTACGAGTTCCTGTTGCCGGTGATCAGGGGCCTCGGTACCCAGAAGCTCAAGACGATCCGGCTCAAGAAGACGATCAATGGTTTCAGCACCGAGTTCGGGGACGCGTTCCGCAGGCTTGGGCCGGTTCCGACCGTGGTGCCGCCAAATTTGGATGATCCGAACGAGGCGAAGCAATTGCAGCAAAACAGCCTCGTGCTTAACTGGTATCCGAAGATCCAGGATATGAAATCAGGTGGCCTGGTGGGCGGCGACGCGGACGCCACGCCCAACGAGACCCACTTGACCGCTCGCCATGTGGCTTTCCTCGATCACGACCGCATTTACTTCGATCTGGAGCGATTCAAGGCCGAGCGTGGTTGGTACAACCTGAACCTGACACGTCGGGGCATTGAGGCGCTGCTGGCTGACCAAAGCTGGTACCGTCTGCAGATCCCCGCTAAGGAGCTCGCTTTCGATTCCATCGAAAAGGATTCCTTCGGGAAGAAGGTGAGGTTGTGGCAAGAGATCGCCGTTGCGTTGCTCAAGAAGTACACCGAGCGCTACTACAAGTTCCGTAAGAGCGATTGGGAATTGCCACACCTCGAGTACCGCGACCTGGAAGGCGACGACCCGAACTTCCTCTGTGCAAAGGAATCGCCTGACGGGGGCCACTACCGCATTTTGATAGACAAGTCGCAGGAGGAGATCGTCGCCAAGCTCGAAGAACTCAAAGCCGCTATCCAGAAAGGCGACCTGAAACCTTGGGAATTCCGAGAAATCAAGGCTATCTGGTTCGGCAAGCACCTGTACCAGCCGCTGCTTTACCTCGATACGAACATCGTCGAAATCAGCCCGGCCCCGCTGAACAAGGGGGAGCGCCAGTTCGTGGAGGATCTCAAGACATTCCACGACGGACACGCGGACTTCTTCAAAACGCGTGAGCTGTACCTGCTGCGCAACTTGAGTAGGGGCCGCGGTGTAGGCTTTTTCGAAGCCGGCAACTTCCACCCGGACTTCATTCTCTGGTTGCTCGCCGGCGGCCAGCAGCATGTTATCTTCGTGGACCCCAAGGGCATCCGGAACCTCGGGCCGACCGATCTCAAGATCCGATTCCACGAA
>JAHFOS010000211.1 GCA_023261545.1 bacterium | reverse complement strand
TCGGCCCAGGACGACGGTTTGCCACCGGGTTCGGCACTGAGCTTCACCTGGTCCCAGGTGAGCGGGCCGCTGCCCGTGACTTTTGCCAACCCCAACGCGGCGAACACCAGCGCGGGCTTCAACGGCGAGGGAACCTACGTGCTGCGGCTCACGGCGAATGACGGCGCGTTCACCACCAGCGACGAGGTCCAGATATCTATTCTGGATAACTTACCCCCCCGCACCACCGCCAGCGTGCCGAGCGGCAACTTCCGCGCGCCTTTCACCGTGAGCCTGAATTCCAACGAGCCCGCCACCATCTACTATTCCCTGGATGGCATCCCGCCCGAGATCGGGGCCGCCAACACCTTCTCGGCATCCTCGCCGGTGACAGGGATAGTCGTGAATGGCTTCACACGCCTCAAGTTCTTCGGCGTGGACGCCCAGGGCAACCGCGAGGAGGTGCGGGCCGAGACCTATCTCTTCAATTCCGTGCCCAGCGAGGAACCGGGCTTTGCCATTGAGACGAGCACCCTCGGGCTCAAGGCCGGCTCTTTCTCCGTGGATTCCCATGGGGCTGCCGTCTATGCTATACCCATCGCCGTTCCACCCGGTCGGGCGGGCATGGAGCCCGAACTCAGTCTGGACTATAACTCCCATCGCGGCAACGGCCTTCTGGGGCTGGGCTGGGCCTTGAGCGGTATCTCCGCCATCACCCGTATTCCCACGGGTCCCGGGGACAGTCCACCCCTTGATCCGGTGGACTTTGACGACAACGACCAGTTCAGCCTGGACGGACGGAAGTTGATCCTGGTGGGTGGCGTCCATGGTGAACAGGGGGCTGAGTATCGTCTGGAGAACGACACAACCGTGCGAATCGTTGCCTACAAGGAAATCGATCCTTGGTCCGGTCCCACCCATTTCAAAGTCTGGACCAAGTCCGGCCTCGTCAAAACCTTCGGTGGAACTCCGGACTCGCGCATCGAGAGCAGCAACAGTGTCCGCGCCTGGGTCCAAAACCGTGTCGAGGACACCCTCGGCAACTGCGTGGACTACGAGTATCTGGAGGAAAACTACAATTATTATCCCACGGCCATTCGCTACACTCGGCATGTGGACACTTCCAAGCCTTCCACCGACTGCGCGGTGTTATTCGAATACGACGACCGACCTGATCCCATCGAGGCGTTCCTCTTTGGGCCAGAGTCCCGCCTTACCCGCCGGCTCGCGCACATCAAAACCTACGCGGGGGCGAGCTTGGTGCGCCATTACCAGTTCAATTATGGGGTGGACCTAGCCTCCCGTTCACAGCTCGAATCCATGGCGGAACGCGACGGCCAGGGCCACGAACTGCCGCTACGCCGCTTTGCTTGGGACTACGCGGCCCCGTCCTTTGGATACGCCACCTGGATGAAGGATCTTCAGATCAACGGCCAACCCGTCACCTTCAGTGGCGATTACTGGTTCACGGCCGACCTCAACAACGATGGCCGCACTGATTTCTACAAGATTCGCGACGACGCCTACCAGGTCACCCTGAACGTCTTCCACTCCCAAGGCGTCAGCTTCAACCAAGGCTTCGTGCAGACCCTTCCCACCGGATTCCAGGGGGCCTTCCAGCTCAACTCGCGGAACTGGCTCACCGGAGACTTCAACGGCGACGGGCGCACCGACCTGGCCAAAGCCTTCGGGGATGGCGACAACCCCTTGGCACCTGACAAAACCGCCATTGACGTCTATCTTTACACCGACCAGGGCTTCCAGCGTAGCAAGTGGAGCGACGCGGCATTGGGTTATACGGCCTCGGGCCATTGGTTGAGCGGTGACTTTAACGGCGACGGCCTCACGGACGTGGCCCATATCACCTTCATCGCGCCCGCCACCCTGCGTGTCGAGGCATTCCACAAGCAAGGACCGGCAACGGTGTCCTTCGTCAAGCATTTGCAAGATTATGGAAGTACGCAGCCTCAGGATGTCTTGGCAGGGGATTTCAACGGCGATGGACGCACGGATCTGGTCACCGTCCACGAAAACGACGGGACGGTGGAAATTTTCTTTGCCAATCCCGACGGTTCCCTCAGCCAAAACAGGGTCGCCATCGTGAAGGGCGATGGGCTCCCGTCCGTGGAATCAGGGACGTGGTTCACCGGAGACTTCAACGATGACAACTACACGGATCTGGCCCGATTGGACAAGAACAATGACCGGGCCTTTGTGTACCTCAGCAATGGAGGTATCTACGCCCTCGAACGGCGCATGTTCTATCAAGGCTTGGGCTACTCGGATATCGATCAGACCTGGCGGGCCACGGACATCAATGGTGACGGTCGTGACGACCTGGTCAAGATCTTCAAATTCGAGGGCCATTTAGAGTTGATCGAGGGCCAACTCAAGGCCGTCAATCTCCAAGTTGATGTTTTCAGCCAGTCCCGCACCGACGTCGCCGCCGCGAAACAGACCTGGGCGGTTCCCCGCGCCCACTATGGCGACCAACGCTTCCATCTCGGCGACTTCGACGGGGATGGCCGGCAGGACATCGCCAACCTCTACGCAAAGGAGGACCCCGAAAATTATCCGTTAGAGGGCGCTCCAACCGTGGGCAACTTGAACTTCACCCCCGTGATCGAAGTTTACGCCAACAACCCTGACAAGGCCGCTGGGCTGATGTTTCGCGTGGATGTGCCCGCTTCTCAGACCGAAATGAAGTACGGTCTGCTCACGCAAGCTGGAGTCTATAGCGAAACCGGCCCCGCCCCGGCCTACCCCGTGCAGATCTACCGGCCCCCCATGCGAGTGGCTCGGCAGATTTTTAGCGATAACGGCTTGGAGGGGCAGTTCCGCAGCAGTTATCGCTACGAGGGCTCCCGCATCCACATCCAGGGCGAGGGATTCCTCGGCTTCGCCAAGACCGTCGCCCACGACGAACAGACAGGCTTCGATACCGTGACCGAGTACCTCCAGGACGCGCCCTTCACGGGAATGGTCTCCCGCTCCGCCCTTTTCGCAGCCGGTTCGCTGCGCAGCGAAAGCCTTCACACCTGGGCCAGTCGCGCCATCGTTCCCGTGCTGCACGGCGGAATGGTTCTTCTGCCTTTCATACAGACAACTCTCAGCCGACAATACGCCGCCTTCGGCGCGGGACTGGCCAGCGAAACCACCACGGATATGGTTTACGATAATTTTGCCAATCCCCTCACCACTCACACCACGGTTCGGGATGTGAGTTCAGGACACCAGTACACAACAGAAACCCTGAATACCTACGATAACCTCACGGGCCCATGGCATCTGGGCCGGCTGCGGCGCGCGCAAGTGACCAAGAGCGCCACGAACGCCCCGGACAGCATCACCCGCGTGACGGGATTCGCCTATCACGCCGTGACGGGGCTGCTGGTGACGGAGGAAGTGGAACCGAATGGCGGCCCCGATTTCAATCTCGTGACCAGCTATGCGCATGACGTTTACGGCAACGTGATCTCCGCCACGCACACGGCGGCCAATCTCGCGACCCGGGTGAACCGCAGCGTCTATGACGCCCGCGGGCAGTTCCCCGTCGAGGAAATAAACTCCGAGGGCCACACCCTGCGCAAGGAGTACGACCCGCGCTTTGGGGTGGTGACCCGACTCACGGATCCCAACGGCTTGGAAACGCGCTGGTACCATGATGGTTTCGGCCGGCGCGTGCTGGAGGAACGTCCGGACCGGACCTGGACCCGAAGCCGGCTGCTGGCTCCGGACTTCGATGCGCCAGCCGGCGCCCTCACCATGAGCCTGGTGGAAACCGCGGGCCTGCCGCCGGCGAAGTCCTATTTCGACTCCCTGGGCCGGGAGCTGCGCGTCGCCGCCACCGGTCCCGACGGGCTGACGCGCCACGTGGACACCGTCTATGACGCCAAGGGCCGCATGGTCAGCAAATCCGAACTCCACCTCCCGGGCCAAGTGGCCTTCCAGACGCGTTTCACCTACGACGCTCTCCAGCGCCTGGTGGTGACGGATGAGCCGGACGGGGGCCAGGAGCGTATAACCTACGATGACTTGAACCAGCGCACGGTATCGGAAGTCCTCCGCCAAGGCGAATATCTGCAATCGCAAAGGGTTGTTTCCAGCACCGGTTTGCTGCTCGAAGTCATAGACGACCAGGGCAGTCGCACGCGCTACGACTACGATGCCTACGGCAACCTCAGTTTCGCCTGGAGCATGAACGACGACAACCAGCCGGTGCTTTTGAGCCGCATGGAGCACGATAATTTGGGGCGCAAGACGCTGATGGTGGACGCGGACACGGGGACCTGGACCTACCGCTACCACGCCACGGGAGAGCTTTTCACCCAGACGGACGGCAAGGGCCAGATCCGGGCGTTCTACTACGACCGCCTGGGCCGCGTGGTGAGCGAGACCAGCACCGATGAGATACAGACCCATATCTACGACACGGCCTGGATCGGAGCCCTGACCAGCTCGACGCACACCGCCAACGGCGCGGTGCAGGAGTACCGCTACGACGGCCTGGGCCGCCTGGAGCGCAGCATCACGCGCATGGAGGCGGAGCGCTTTGAGACCCGCTATGGCTACGATGAACTGAGCCGCCAGGACCTCGTCACCTACCCCTCGGGCTTCACCCTGCGCTACGTTTACAACGCCCAGGGAGCGCTCGCGGAAGCGCGCCGCCACGACAACAACCAGTTGCTATGGCGGGCCGAGAGCTACGACTTCCGGGGCGCTCTGGAGCGCTTCGCGCTCGGCAACAGCGTTTCGACCACCCTCCAGCGCTACCCGGCGTCGGGGCTGCCGCAGCAAATCACCGCCCGCAACCGCAATGGCTCCGGGGACCTGATCCAGAACCTGGAGTATCAGTTTGACGAGTTGGGCAACCTCATCCATCGCGCCGACCACAACCATAATTTCGAGGAACACTTCAGCTACGACCGGCTGAACCGGCTGACCCGGGTCTTGAGCAACACGGGGCAGGCCCTCGATATGAGCTACGGTCGCAACGGCAACCTCAAAAGCCGTTCCGACGTGGGGAACTACACCTACGCCGAGGGCGCGGGCCCCCACGCGGTGACCTCGGTGGCGGGACCGCGCGGCGCCAGTTACAGCTACGACGCCAACGGGAACATGACGGTGGGGGCGGGCCGGCAAATCACCTGGACGCCCTTCAACGCGCCCCAGGTGATCACGCGGGGCGATGCCCGGGTCGAGTTCACCTACGGCCCCGATTTCCAGCGGCTGCGCTCGGTGAGTCAGACCCCGCAAGGCGTCAAAACCACCTGGTACGCGGGGCTGTACGAGAAGGTGATCGACCAGAGCGGCGTGGAGGAGAAGCACTACCTCCAGGCCGCCGGCGAGACCTTCGCCGTGTACACGCGCAAGAACCTTACCGTCCAGGAGACCCGCTATCTGCACCGCGATCACCTGGGCTCCATCACGGCCATCACCGACGAAATCGGCAACCTCGTCGAGGAACTGAGCTTCGACGCCTGGGGTCAGCGGCGCAGCGCCAACGGGGTGGGGCCGCCATTGGCGCCGAGTCTGCTCAGCCGCGGTTTCACCGGCCATGAGCAATTCGACGAGGTGGGCCTGATCCACATGAACGGCCGCCTCTACGACCCGGCCCTGGGGCGCTTTATCAGCGCCGACCCCCAAGTCCAGGCGCCGGGGAACCCCCAAAGCCTGAACCGCTACAGCTACGTCCTCAATAATCCGCTGAGTTATACGGACCCGAGCGGGTTCTTCTTCAGGGGGCTCACGAGGTTTATCAGGGAGAACCAGCAGATCATCGCGGCCATTGCGGTGGCGGTTGCCGTGCCTTACCTTTTGCCGTACATGCTGCCAGCGTTCGCCGCGGCCATCGGACCGGTGGGTGTTGGTGCCCTGGCCGGAGGGGCCAGCGCCGCCGTGGCGTCCAGGGGCGATCCGAAACAAATCATCCTTGGAGCCATCACGGGCGGAGCCCTGGGGACCATCCATCAAATCCCCAACGCAGCCATCAAAGTGGGCATGCACGGCATGGTGGGCGGCGTGAGGGAGGGCATTTCGGGGGGCGAGTTCTGGGATGGGTTCCTGGCGGGATCTGCTACACAGGCCGTCTCTCCGTTCATCGAGACAAAACTCGGAACCAGCTCCGATCTCGATATGCGCGCCGCGCGAGTTGTGGCAGCCGCCATGGTCGGCGGAACGGCCTCTGTCATCGGCGGCGGGAAGTTTGCTAATGGAGCGTGGACGGGGGCAATGAGTCGGGCGCTAAATGATGAGCTTCGTTTTGTTTTCGAAAGAAGAGTAGCCAGAGAACTTTATGAGCAAAGGAAATTTGACATTAAATCAAGGGGGGATCTCAACAAAATGTTGGATGCGCTGAATGGCGAGGCTTTTGACAAATTGGAAATAATGGGACACGGAAGCGTTGCCGAACCAGGGCAGGCCCAAATGGGAGAGCAAACATTATACGGAGCCAATATTCTTCATGTAAAAGGAGTCCTGTCTTCGTTGCTTACTCCAAATGCACAAAT
>JAHFOS010000210.1 GCA_023261545.1 bacterium | reverse complement strand
ATAACTTGAAGGCTTTTTTCCAGCACGTCCAGTCCATACGACCCTCGGGGGTCAAGGGACAGTTCATCGAAAACGTCTCCGTCTGCACGACCATGGGACCGGGACTGCGCATTGCGTTTGCCAAATAACCATGCCTAGCCTGCTCAACCAGCTCATCCACCAGGAATACCGCCGCCATTTCGAGTCGCACGCGGCCGGTATTTTCGTCAACTTTTCCGGTTTCACGTAGTCGGACTCGCTGGCCATTCGGGCGCTCGTTCGCGAGGCGGGCGGGCTGGCCTGCGTCTTGAAAAGCAATATTGCCCTCAAGGTGCTGCGCGAAATGCGGGTGGAAGGCGCTGAGGCGCTGTTCCAGGGCCCCACCTTGGTGCTGCTGGGGAAGGATCCGGCCGCCGTGAGCAAGGCGGCGATCAAGTTCCACAAAAAAACCGACAAAGGGGCTCCGACGGGAGGGTGGGTCGAAGGGCGTGTCGTGGGCGCCGAAGATGTGAAGAAGCTCAGCGCTCTGCCGTCGCGCGAAGTGCTGCTCGGCCAGGTGGCCTCGGTGGTCGCCGCCCCGCTCGCCGGTTTCGCCAGGGTTTTGAACGCGAACATCTGCAATCTCGCCTATGCCCTTGAAGCGGTGCGCGGGAAAAAAGAAAAAGAAGCGGCCTGATTTTAAAAAGGAGAAAGTCATGGAAGATAAATTAGCCAAAATCATCGAAGAGATATCCAAACTCACCGTGCTTGAGCTGTCACAGCTCGTGAAGGGCATTGAGGAGAAGTTTGGAGTCTCGGCGGCCGCACCGGTGGCTGTTGCCGCGGCTGCCGCGGCGCCGGGGGCTGCGGCGGCGGATGCGCCGGCCAAGACAGCGTTTGACGTCATCCTGTCGAACGCCGGATCTTCCAAGATCCCCGTGATCAAGGTCATCCGCGAAATCACCGGGCTCGGGCTCAAAGAGGCCAAGGATCTCGTGGACGGCGCTCCGAAGCCCGTCAAGACGGGTGTGCCCACGGCGGAGGCAGAGAAGATCAAGGAGCAGCTTGTGGCTGTCGGTGCCACGGTAGAGCTCAAATAGCCTGGACGGCGCGCATCCAGGACTGAGGGCGAACGGCACCGTTTAACGGAGGGGTATGGATCTATCTATCTTTGATAAGACCGAAAAGATCTACGAGCTCCCGCAGCTTAATTCGCTGCAGGAGCGCTCTTCCAGGGAGTTCCTCCAGGCCGACGTGCCGCCGAGCGAGCGCAAGGACGATGGACTTGAGCGCATCCTCCGCGAGACCTTCCCCATTAAAAGCCACGATGGCAAGATCACCCTTGAATACGTAAGCTACCGCATTGATCCGCCCGTGCGCACGCTTCAGAACTGTCGTGACCTGGGGTTGAGCTACGGTTGCCCTTTCCGCATCCGTGTGCGCTCGCAGGTGGAGAACAAGGATCCCATCGAGGAAGAGATCTTCGTCGGAGAGATTCCCGAGATGATCGGAGGTGGCGAGTTCATCATCAATGGCGTTGAGCGCGCGGTGGTCATCCAGATCCAACGCAGCCCCGGTTCGGATTTCAGCCAGGAGCCGGGTTCGACCGGCAAAAAGGTGTACACGGCGCGCGTCATTCCCGAGCGCGGATCGTGGCTTGAACTCGAAGTCGGGTCCAAGGACATTTTGTGGATGCGCATTGACAAGAGCGGCAAGATGCCGGCGAGCTTGTTGCTCAGGGTCCTGGTGGCGGAAGGGGCCGATGACGCGACTATTCTGAGTTATTTCTACAAAATTAACACCCTGGATCTTGGGGAATCCAAGGGTCTGGACCTCAAGAAAAGGTTGGTGGGGGCTATTTTGGTGGATGCCATCGTCAATCCTGAAACCCAGGAGGTGGTGGTGCCGGCGCTGGCTGAGATCAAGGAGACCATGGTCAAGGCCATTTCCCAATCGGGACTGCACAAAATCCGCATCATCGAAAACCTCAAGGATCCCTTGATGCTGGAGACGGTGCGCCAGGAGCATCGCGAGTACGAGGTGGGGGGCAGGGACGAGGCCGTCCTGAACCTCTACGTGCGTTTGCGGCCCAGCACTCCGGGCAATATCGATCGCGCGCGCGACCTGGTGAACGAGCGCTTCTTCAATCCCGCGCAGTACAGCCTTGGCAAGGTCGGTCGTTTCCGCTTGAACCGAAAGTTCGGGGAAAAGATTGCTGAAACCGAGATCCTGCTGCGCCCCGAGGACCTCATCAACGTCTATCGCCACCTCTTCAAACTGCGTTCCGGTGACGAAGAGGTGGACGATATAGACCACCTCGGCAACCGCAGGGTGCGCACCATCGCCGATCTGCTGGGGAGCGAGTTCCGCAGCGGCCTGTATCGCATGAAGCGTAGCATCCAGGAGCGCATGAACCTCAAGCAGCTCAAGGCGGATGCCCACGACGCGGAGGACCTCATCACGCCCCGCAGTCTGGTGAACAGCCAGCCCCTCATCTCCGCGCTCGAATATTTCTTTGCGCGTGGCGAGCTGTCTCAGGTGGTGGATCAGACCAATCCGCTCTCCCAGTTGGCCCATGAGCGGCGCCTCTCGGCCCTTGGCCCTGGAGGCCTGAACCGCAAACGCGCGGGGTTCGAGGTGCGCGACGTGCACACCAGCCATTACGGGCGCATCTGCGCCATCGAAACCCCTGAAGGCGCCAATATCGGCCTCATCATGCAGCTTTCGCTCTACGCCAAGATCAATGAGTATGGCTTTCTGGTGACGCCCTACTGCGTGGTCAAGAACGGCAAGGTCACCAGCCAGGTGGTGGATCTCATGGCCGACGAAGAGGCCGGGGCCTACATCGCCCCCGCCGATACCCCGCTGGACAAGCACGGGCACATGCGGGGAGAACTGGTGTTGGCGCGCCATGAGGGGGACTACGTGAGCGTGGAGGTCGCCAGCATCCAATATATGGATATCACGTCGCAGCAGACGGTGGGTCTCGCGGCGAGCCTCATTCCGTTCCTGGAGCATGATGACGCCAACCGCGCGCTCATGGGTTCCAACATGCAGCGCCAGGCGGTTCCGCTCCTCATTTGCGAAGTGCCCGTCGTGGGCACGGGTATGGAGAAGGTGGTGGCCCACAATTCCTCGATGGCATTGCGCGCCGCGGTGGACGGCATCGTCACCTACGTGGACTGCAAGAAGATTATGGTGAACGATGTAGCGCACGAGCTCTACAAGCACTTCCCCTTGAATGACAAAACCTGTCAAAACCAGCGGCCCACGGTGAGGGTGGGAGAGCGCGTGAGCCGGGGCCAGGTCCTCGCGGACGGCGCCGGTATGCACCATGGGGAATTGGCGCTTGGCAAGAACTTGTTGGTAGGGTTCTTGAGCTGGAAGGGCTATAACTTCGAGGATGCCATCATCATCAGTGAAGAATTGGTGCGCCGGGACACCTTCACGTCCGTCCATATCGCCGAGCATTCCATCACGGTGCGGGAAACCAAGCTGGGGATGGAGGAAATAACCCGGGACATTCCCAACTTGAGCGAGCAGGCCTTGGCGCAGCTTGATGATAATGGCGTCGTTCCCGTCGGGGCCTATGTGCGCCCCGGGGATATCCTGGTGGGTAAAATCGCTCCTAAGAGCAAAACCGAGCTCTCGTCAGAAGAGCGCTTGCTCCACGCGATCTTCGGACGTGCCGGAGAAGATGTCAAAAACGACAGCTTGGTGGTCAAGCCGGGCGTGGAAGGATACGTCATTGATGTCAAGCGTTTCCGGCGCAAGCTGATGCTGTCCGAGGAGCAAAAGGCGGAAAATCGCAGGCGCATCAAGGAGCTCAAGGAACACTATATGCAGAAGATATGCGAGGAGATCCGCGAGAAGATCCGCGTCCTCATGGAGCTCTTCGGATCCGAGCTCAGGAACAAGCACACCGGGTACCCGTACCGGCTTGATCCGGATCTCGATGGCGCCGTGCTGATCAGCTTCCACGAATCCTTCGACATGTCGCAGTTCGACGTTTTGGAGGAAAAAGCGCGCGAAGCCGAGAAACGCCTCTTCCAGCACAACCGCAATATCGCGGTGTACATGAACCAGCAGAACATCCAGGAAGAAGTCATCAAACGCGGCGACTTCCTGAGCCACGGCGTCATCGAGAAGGTCTCCGTTTTCATCGCGCAGAAATACACCCTTGAAGTGGGCGACAAGATGGCCGGGCGCCACGGCAACAAGGGCGTGATCAGCAAGCTGCTGCCCATCGAGGATATGCCCTACCTCGAGGACGGGACGCCCCTCGAAATCATCCTGAACCCCCTCGGCGTGCCTTCGCGCATGAACTTCGGGCAGATCCTTGAAACGCACCTCGGCTGGGCCATGAAGAAGAAGGGCGCCGTAGCGCGCTGCCCGGTTTTCGACTCGGCGACTGAGGCGGAGATCGTTGACGCGCTCAAGGACGCTGGGCTTCCTGAAAAAGGCAAGGTTTCGCTTTACGACGGCCAGACCGGGGAAGCCTTTGAACAGCAAGCCACCGTGGGCTACATCTACATGATGAAGCTGCACCACCTGGTACGGGACAAATTGCACGCTCGCGCCACGGGGCCGTACAGCCTCATCACGCAGCAGCCGTTGGGCGGCAAGGCGCGCATGGGCGGGCAGCGGCTTGGGGAAATGGAGGTTTGGGCGCTTGAAGCACACGGCTGCGCCACGATCCTCCAGGAGTTCCTGACGGTGAAGAGCGATGATATCATTGGCCGCACCAAGATTTACGAGTCCATGGTGAATGGCGATTGCCGCCTCGAATCGGGTACCCCGCAGTCCTTGAGCGTGCTCATCAACGAGATCAAGGGGCTTTGCCTCAATATCAAGCTCAACAAGGTGGCCGAAGTACCGGTCGTCTAGGAAGGAGGAGAATATGAATCTCTTCGAAGACGAGGAAAAGCAGATCTCGGACTACGACTCCGTTTCCATTTCACTGGTTTCTCCCAATGAAATCCGCGCCTGGTCGCATGGAGAGGTGAAGAAGCCCGAAACCATCAACTACCGCACCTACCGCTGTGAAAAGGACGGGTTGTTTTGCGAGAAGATCTTCGGCACCGAAAAGGACTGGGAGTGTTTTTGCGGCAAATACAAGGGCATCAAGTACAAGAACATCGTCTGCGACCGCTGCGGTGTCAAGATCACGTCGAGCAAGGTGCGTCGCGAACGCATGGGCCATATCAACCTCGCCGCGCCGGTGGTGCACATCTGGTTTTACAAGGTCAACCCCAGCCGCATCGGCTTGCTGCTCGACATCAAGTCCAGCGATTTGCAGCAAATCATCTATTATCAGAAATACGTAGTGGTGGACTCGACGGCTCCGGAGGACATGGATGAGCTCCAGATAGGGAGCGTGCTCACCGAGGAAAAGTACCGCGAGTATCGCCGCAAGGATCCCAACGTCTTCAAGGCCGAGATGGGTGCCGAGGCCGTCCGCAAGCTGTTGGCGCAGCTCGATCTCAAGAAGCTCACCGATGAGATAGAGCAGCAGCTCACGACCACCCGGTCCGTCCAGGCGCGCGAGAACCTCATGAAGCGCAAGCGCGTGGCCAAGGCCTTCCTCGAAAGCGAGAACGATCCCACCTGGATGGTGCTCGAAGTGGTCCCCGTTATCCCCGCCGAGCTGCGGCCGCTCGTGCCGCTGGAAAGCGGCAATTTCGCCACCTCCGACCTTAATGACTTGTACCGGCGCGTCATCAGCCGCAACAACCGGCTGAAGAAGCTCATTGATTTGAACGCCCCGGAAGTCATCATCCGCAACGAGAAGCGCATGCTGCAGCAGGCGGTGGACGCGCTTTTTGACAACTCGCGCAGCAAACGACCGGTGGTGGGCACCAATCAGCGCCCGCTCAAGTCGCTCACGGACATGATCAAGGGCAAGCAGGGCCGCTTCCGTGAAAACCTGCTCGGCAAGCGCGTGGACTACTCGGCCCGCTCGGTGATCGTCGTGGGTCCGCACTTGTCGCTGCACCAGTGCGGCCTGCCCAAGAAAATCGCGCTGGAACTGTTCCAGCCTTTCATCATCCGTCGCCTGCGGGAAAAGGGGCTGGCGGACACGGTGAAATCGGCCAAGAAGATCCTGGAACGGCGCGACCGTTATGAAAACACCGAACTCTGGGATATCGTGGAGGAGGTGACCTTGAACCACCCGGTGCTGCTGAACCGCGCCCCCACGCTGCACCGTCTGGGGTTCCAGGCCTTCATGCCCATGCTCGTTGAGGGCGATGCCATCCAATTGCATCCGCTGGTCTGCAGCGGTTTCAATGCCGACTTCGATGGGGACACCATGTCCGTCCATCTGCCGCTGTCGCGCGAGGCGGTCAAGGAGGCCATCGAGATGATGCTCTCCACCAACAACGTGTTCAGCCCGGCCAACGGCCGCCCCATCATCACGCCGACTCAGGATATCGTGATGGGAACCTACTATCTGAGTTACTGCGAAGATATTACCAAAAAGGAGGAGGCGGTCTCCTTTCCTGGCCAAGAGGCCGTTTATCTCGCCTTGGATCAGGGCAAGGTCAGGCTGCACACGCTGGTGCGCCTGCGCGTG
>JAHFOS010000067.1 GCA_023261545.1 bacterium | reverse complement strand
GAGTCCTGTCTTCGTTGCTTACTCCAAATGCACAAATAGAGTGTCGCTACTGCTTTTCGGCAACCCCAAGACCAACCGAGATGACTGTCGACCAGGCGCTCAAAGTCGCCGTCCCATCTGCAAGAGTATATGGTTATACAGGAGCCTTATTTGACACCCTAATTCGATTTCCCATTCCAGTGTACATGTACTGGGACCACGGCCCCATATATGTCTTCGAATCCTCCAGCAGAATTGAAGTTGAGGCAAACCAAAAATGATCCGATCTTGTGATCGTTCAAAAACAGCCCACCGATTCACATGCTCTTGCCAAAGCGAATAAAGCTTGTTTTTGCAGTTGCCTTGGCAATTTTACCCATTTTGTTTTTTCTGCCGTTGACTTGTGGACTCGAAAATCGGACTCCCTATGAAACCAAGATTCTTAAGGCAAAAGCTCTTTTGGACGACCTAGAGCTTGAGTTGGCAGAATATTCTGGAAATTTATCGGAAGAAACTTTTTTGGAAAAATATAAAAGCGGTGTAATTTTTTACCATCACATCCCGGATTGCCTCAGTACGCCTGATGGCGATCTCGGGAGATTTTATTACTTTAAAACCAATGATGGAAAATTCGAGTTCGCATATAGTGGCAACAATCAAATAATAGAATATGGAAAAGGCGACGATTTGACATCTAAAAACAAACCGCGATTAGGAACGCAAAAGTAGAGCGCAGAAGGGAAGACGTAAAGAGCGTAAAAAGCGAACGTAAAAAACGTAAAAGGGGAACGTAAAACAACGTAAGCGTAAAAGAGCGTAAAAGGGAGCGTAAAAAGCGTAAAAGGGCGTAAAAGGGACAGGAGCCGTAATTTGACTTTCCCCGAAACCCGCATATACTCTTTGTAAACATCATCGGATTTCACCATGCCCCGGCAAGCGCGCTTGCGGGTCGAGCAGGGGGAGGCGTTTTATCACCTCTACTGCAAGACGGCCTGCTACAAGGACGAAATGCCCTTCGAGAAGCGGGGGGCGAAGGAGAAGTTTCTCGCCTTGGTGCGGCAGTTCGCCGCCGCCTATTGCTGCCGGGTTTATGCTTTCTGCGTGATGGGGAATCATTACCACCTGGTGGTGGGTTTCGATGAGAAACGCGCGTTGGGCCGTAAGGAGTTGGAGCGGCGAGCGCGAACCCTTTACCCCTCGGAGCGCAGCGCTGAATGGATTGCCAAGGGTTGGGACGCCCACCAGTGGGAGCGCGTTTCCGAGCGCTTCTTCGACGTTTCGGAATTCATGCGCAGCGTGCAGCAGGCCTATGCGCGCTGGTACAACAAGACCTTCGACCGCCATGGGCGTTTCTGGGCGGAGCGCTTCAAATCCACTATCCTGGAGGACGGGCGGGCCGTCGAGGACTGCATGATGTACGTGGAGTTGAACCCCATCCGTGCGGGGCTGGTGGAGCGTCCGGAGGCTTACGCGGCCTCGTCGTTCCGCCTGCGCAGCTTGAAGCTGGATACCTGGCTGGTGCCCTTGGAGAAAGTCATGGGCGTTCCCGGCAAGGAAGCGCTGCTTCGTTACCGTGAAATGGTCTATCACCGCGGCGCGGTGCCGAGCAAGGAAGGCCAGTCCGCCATCAGCGAGGATGTGTTGGCGGCTGAGACGGCCCGGGGCTTCGCGGAGAGTGGCGTCTTTCGCAGCCGCATCCGGCATTTCACCCGGGGCCTTGTGATCGGCAGCGAGTTGCGCATCAAGGAATGGCTAGCGGATTTCCGAGAACGATCCCTCTACAGACGGCGGGTGAACCCCATGCCCCTGTCCTCTGGAGGATTGGCCAGCCTACGTTAATGCCTGGAGAAGGGTGGTCAGGATGGCGCCTTCAAGAGGCAAAGGGTCGTCACGGGTGTGAATTAAGCCGCATTGGCCCTGACGCCAAGGGCTCTGAAAAAACGTTGCCCCACAGGTCCTAGAGGGAAAGCCGGTACGAGGGCTGGCTCTTGCCCAGGAGCTCCGGGCCGAAGCGTATCACCAGGGTGGTGCCGCCCGATTCGACGTCGAAAAGGTACTGGAGTTCGAGCCGCAACTCGTGGTGGATGCGCTGGCCGAAGGTCGCCTCCACCTGGCGGAAACCATGGCGGTAGAGGCCGCGGCTTTCTCCGGGCCGCACGTTCTCGTCCCAGCTCACCCGCATGTCGAGGGTGCGGGTGGCGTCCAAGCGCGACCCGAGGTTGAAATCGTGGCGGCTCAAGGGCGTGTCGGGGGCCAGGATGCGCCGGATGCGCACGTGCTCCCACCCGAAATGATAGTCTTTGCCCTGCAGGTGCAGGCCGCTGCGGAACTGTCCCGTCTCCCAGTAGAAAGTGTTGATGCGCAGATCGGAGGAAAGCCGCATCCAGGGCGCTGGATAGAAGTTTTGCGCGAGCTCGGCATCCTCGCCCTCGCTGAGCTGCGGGCCGAAACGCCGCAGGTTGTCGCGATGGCGGTCGAGGAAGAGGTAGGAAAGCGATGAGGAATAGACCATGCGGGGCGGCACGGCTCCCCGGCGCAGGAACAACTGCTGGTCCAGCCTCCAGGTGGTTCCCAGCAGCGGATCGGTGCTGGTGTCGAGGAAATCCACCTTCACCGGCAACCGGTCCTTGGTGAACGCCGCGGGCGAAATGTAATCCATCTGCACGCTGGGCCGCAACAGGTGGCGGAAATCGCTTTCGCCAAGGGCAAAAAGGCCCGTCATGGTGTTGGACCAGAGCGATCCGGCGATGAGGCGGTGGTCGTAGAACCAGGGCTCCAAATCCTGGCGGCCCGCGTTCCAGACGGGCAGACCCGGGGTGCGCAGCACTTTTTCATAGGCGAAGGTGCGCTCCCCCAGGTAGGGGGTGAAGTTGAAGTAGGGGCCCAGCGCAAAGGGCCGCTCGAACTTCTGCACCCCGAAAAGTCGGGCGGATTGGAAGTCTCGCGGATCCGCGTGCCCGAAAAGCGCCCGTTGATCCTCCGCGCTGAGACCGCGCCCGAAATGCAGGCCATGACGGGCGGCGCCAAACTCGTTGGAGTAGAGGAAGGGGGTGGCGCCCACCGGCGCTGGCAGCGTGCGGACGCGCATCTCGCCGTCGCGGATGATGGACGTCGGAGCCTCCTCGTCCACGGGGCGCAGCGTCGAAAAAGTGAGGAACGTGCGGGAGCTCTGGTAGTCCAAGGACAGTGAGTTCTCAAGCGTGCGCCCGCGGCGGAACTCATCTTCGTAGTAGTCCTGGAGCAGACTACGGCGCTCCTGGGTGCCCCCGCCACCGGGCAGCGGGGACACGAATTGGTTCGCCGAAACGGCCTGGTGCGCGCCATCGTTCCAGAAGAAACGCTCGCGCGGAGTCAGGTGATGGAACTCTCCCGTGGCCACCCAATTCGGGGAAAGCTGCTGCTGGTGATACAGCCCGGCGCGCACGCGCTGCTGGGAAATGCTTTCCCCGGCGCCCGAGATGCTGCGCCATTTCTCGGGGAAGTAATCCAGGGAGACGCGGCTGCGCTGATCGGCGTCCTGCAGGCTCCAATCCTCCTTGACGGAGGGTCCGCGGCGCTCGCGATAGCCGAGTCCGATGGTGGCGCGCTTTTCCAAGGTCCCCGGCAGGAGGTGGGTGCGCACCTCGGCGTAGCGCCCCCACTGAGCCTTGCTGCCAAGTTCCCATTTCGTCCACGGCCAGGGGTATTGGAGGTCGCGGATGGCGTAGGGGAAGTAGAAGTAGGGCACGCCCAGCATGCGCGCCAGCGGGTTGTAAACCTCTATTTTCTCCCCCGCGGAATAGACGGCGCTCGTGGCCCGCAGCTCATGGTGCGGGGGAACGCGGTCGCAGTCGGTGATGGTGGGCGCGATCAGCGTGATGCGCAGTTTTCCGAAGGAGTTCTCGGTGATTTCGGCCCGGGTTGCCGAAATAAAGAAATCGCGGCTGCTAGGAGCCGCGCCACCTCCGGGCAGGCCCGGCACCGCGCCGCGCCGCAACAGGCCGCGCAGCGGCCCCGTCCCGCCGCGGCGGGTCTTCAGATCGCAGTAAAACAGCGGGGTGCGCAACTCCAGTTCCCCGTGGCGCACTACGACGTTCCCCGAGGCCGTGACGCGGCCCGCCTCGCGAAAATAGCGGATGCGATCCGCCTCTATCTTGGCGTTGGCGTAATGCAGCACGCCGCGCCCGCGGGACTCGAACGCTCCCGCCGCAAGGTCAAGATGGAGATCCGGGGCCTCCAGGCGCACGCGCTCACCTCCCTGGGACAGCGTCCCCCAAAGGAAGCAAGCCAGCCAGCCGAGAAAGCGCCGCGCCCTGTAGTTTCCAGGCATGGCGGCGCGGATGATACAGCATGATGGAGGGCGGGAAGGAGGATTCCGCTTCAACGAGCTGCAAGGCCGTGGAACGGCCTATCCTGCGGGTCCAGCGCAGCATGACATCGCCGGCCAGCTCCCGTCCCCGCGCCGCCGTGGCTCTCATCGAGCACCCCGGGTCCGAACGGCGTTTCTTGCTGCTGAAGCGCGCCGAAAATCCCGAGGACCCCTGGGCGGGACACTTGAGCTTTCCTGGCGGCATGCGCGAGCGCACGGACGCCGACCTCCTGGACACCGCCATCCGCGAGACCTTTGAGGAGTGCGGCCTGAAATTGACGCGCGCGATGCTGGTGGGAACCCTTCCCACCCTTGAGGCGGGCCGGGATGTGGATCGCCCGCTGGGGGTGGCCTCCTACGTCTTCCAGTTGGGCGAAGCGTGGCCGCTGCGGCTTGACGCGGAAGAAGTCTCTGCCGCCCACTGGGTGGCGGAAAGCCGCCTGCGGAACGCGCGCTCCTGGCGCCGCGGCGCCATCAACCGCCGGCGCCCCGAGCAACACTATCCCTATATCGAGCTGGAAGGCTCGCTGCTATGGGGCTTCACGCTGCGCGTGCTCGCCCGGCACTTGGGCCTCGAAAACCGGCTTTCCGAATCGTCATAGTTCAGCCGGTCCAAATATGAACTACAGGGCACATCTATTTACGTTGCTGTTGATACTAAAGAGGCGAAAAACCCCTTTGTTTTCCGCGCCGCATCCCTGGATGCTGGAGTTGATGGATGTGCCCTACAATTATTTTTCAAAATTTCTTTTCTGGCCTGATTACGCTGAATCCACGGAGGCCCGGGATTGAGCGATCCGCAAGTCCCCATCGCCTTCATCGGCCTGGGCGTCATGGGCGCCAGCATGGCGGGACACTTGCTGCGCGCCGGCCATCCCCTGCGCGTGCACACGCGCACCCGCGCCAAGGCCCAGCCGCTCCTGGAGGCCGGGGCGCGCTGGTGCGAGAGCCCCGCCGCCGCCGCGCGTGAGGCGGAGGTCATCATGACCATGGTGGGGTTTCCACCCGAAGTCGAGGAAGTGTACTTCGGCGCGGGAGGTGTGCTCGATGCGGCCCAACCCGGCAGCTTGCTCATAGATTTCACCACCTCGAAACCCAGCCTCGCGGTTCGTATCCACGCGGAAGCGCGACGGCGTGAGCTCCTGGCGCTCGACGCGCCCGTCTCCGGGGGCGACGTGGGCGCGCGCGAAGCGCGGCTCTCCATCATGGTGGGCGGTGACGCAGAGGCCTTCCAGCGCGCGCGCGAAATCCTGGCGCTATTGGGAAAAAGCGTCGTCCACCAGGGCCCCGCCGGCCGCGGCCAGCACGCCAAGCTCACCAACCAAATCGTGATCGCCGGCTCCATGCTCAGCATCGCTGAAGCCATGGCCTACGCGCGCCGCTCGGGGCTCGACGCGGAAACGGTCCTCGCCAGCGTCGCTTCGGGAGCCGCCACGAGCTGGGCGCTCATGAACCTCGCCCCACGCATGCTGGCCGGCAACTGGGCGCCGGGTTTCTACGTCAAACACTTCATCAAGGATCTGCGCATCGCCCTCGAAGAGGGCGATGCGCTGGGCCTCGATCTCGCCGCCGTGCGCCTAGCGCTCGCGCGCTACGAAGAACTCGCCGCCCGGGGCGGCGCCGACCAGGGCACGCAGGCCATCTACCGCGTGGTGGACCGCGAGGGCGCCGGCTGATCGCACTTTTCGGTTAAGTCCCGCCGGATGGCGGACCTCAGCCGCTGCCGCTGAGCCTTCCCGGCTGGTGGGAGGCCTGGGACTTGTAGGCTTTGACGAGACCTTGGCCCTTCTCCAGGAGCTTCATGCCTTCCGCCTGCTGGTCCTGCCGCGCGCGCAGGCCTTCGAGGTCGCGGGTTTCCGCCTCCATGAGGCTCCTCAGCACGGGCTCGAGTTCGGCGATCACCGCGCCGATTTCCCCATTCAAGGCCCCGAGTTTCCCCCGCGGCGACGCGGCCAGCAGCTCGCGCTCTGCGGTGAAAAGTTCCGAGAGTTCCTCGATCTCGTCCATGAGTTTTTGCTTGACCGCCAGGAGCTCCAGGAGGCCCTTTTCATCGCCGCTGGAGATAAGCTCCCCCTGTCGCTGGTTGAGTGCGGTGAGCTCGCGGTAAAGCGCGAGCTGGCGCTTCAAGCTGGCGAGGAAGCCCCTGGCGCGTTCGGCGCCGGCCGCCATCACCCTTTCGTCTCCCCGAGCAGGCGCAGGCGCTCCTTCACGTAGTCCATCCAGAACTTGCGGTCCAGGCGCCTGCCTTGCCACTCCAAAACCTTGTCGGTGGAGTTGTCCTGGAAGATTTGTTCAAATTCCCATTCCGTGCGCTTCAGCAGCGCTACGGCCTTGGGGCGGTCGTATTTCTCCAGGCATTCGGCCATGTTGAGGCTGTAAAAGGGGCGTTCGTAGGCCTCGAGGTGGCGGTCGTGCGCCCGGCGGTAGTGTTCGTAGGCATCCTCATAAAGTCCCTGGGCCTGAAGCGCGTCGCCGAGGAGCGCCTCACCGCGCTGGCTGTCGTGGGGAGTGAGTTCGAAGAGGTCGGGCCTTCCTAAGAACTCTTGGCACTGCCGTCCGGCCTCGGCCGCATCCCCTGATTTCAGGTAAGCCTTGGCGAGCAACGCCTTGATGTGCGTATTCTCGCGCCGCAGCTCTTCGGCGAGCAGCTTGTCTTCCGGAAGTTCATGGGGCAGTTGCGAAACGTCGTAACGCAGCAGCACTTCCTCAAGCCGTCCGATGGCTTCCGGCCAAGGCTGCTTCTCCTTGAGGCTCGCTTCGGCCTCGTCGTAGCTCAGCTTGGCGATCTGATAGGAAGCCTTGCGCCATATCTCCGACCGCGGCGAAAACAGCGCGTGATCGAGGATGCTTTGGTAGATGCGCCGCGCGAGGCTGTACTGGTTCTGGGTATAATAGGCATTGGCGAGTTCCAGGAGCGACCGATAGGCCCAGATATCCCTGGGCGCGCTGTGGATGTCGCGCAACAGGAAGCTGATGCGCTCCACGTCGTCATCCGCGATTTCGGAGGGCGGCCGCGCCCTGGTTGCGCCGTCGCCAAACGGGGTGGAGGCGTGGACGGATTTCGAACCTGCCGCGGCGTGCTCCGCCGCACCCTCCGGTTCCTTGGCGGCATCGGCCCCGTGGGCTTCGCCGGCGGCGGGCGCCTCTTGCCCCGCCTCCTCATGCCCGGAACTCTTGGCTTTCGGGGGGGGGCCGACGGACTCGCTGGGAATGATATCCGGGGTGTGCTCCTCCTCTGGTTGCAAATGACTGGTGATGTTCTGGACGAACTCGCGCGCGGCATCCTCGAAGCGCGATTCGCGTTTGCGGTGCAGCGCCGCCACGCCGCGTTTATGGCGCGCCTCGCTCAGGCGCTGGTCCTCCGTGCGGCGCGCGATGAAATCGCCATACAAGTCGTAGGCCCTGGAATAGAAGTGCCCCTCGAAACTGGATTCCGCGGCCTCGAAGATCCCGTTCGACATCGCCAGCTCCACGTAGGGTTTGTCCAGGGCCATCAGGAAGAATTCGCTGGCGTTGTGGAAGCCCTGGCGCACCCGCGGGCTCAACTGGCCGTCTTCGCGGGCCAGCTCCCGGGCGCGCTGGCGCGTCAGCGTGGCGATGTAATACAGCATTTCCGCTTGCGGAACCGTGAAGTGCTCGCGCAGGAAGCTGTAGATGCGGATGGCCGTTTCCTCATCGCTGTCCGCCCGGGCTTTTGAGGCCCGCTGCAGCGCGCTTTCAATGAGCAGGGTCTTGTCTATGAAGGGGCTGTTGTTGAACAGTTCCTCGGGATAGTCCCGGGCCGCCTTGAAGTACGCGCCCAGCTCGCGCGGGGCCGGCCTGTATTCGCCGAGCCCCACCAGATCCCCGAGCGCCACGTCCACGTTGCCCCGGGCGCACAAGGTGTCCCCGATGATGACCAGGGCCGCCATCTTGACGCCATCTTCGGTGATGTCACCGCTGTTGGCTATCGTGGCCAGCGCCGGGCCCACGATCGCGCGCGGGTTCTCCTTGAGCATGGCCAGCACCTTCCACAGTGCCATCTCCTGGGTGCGCGAGAAATCCTTGTGGACAAAGCCGGTGGCCTGGCGCAACACCGTCGGCACGTCCCCGAGCCGGCACGCAACCTCCGCCAGCATCAGCCGGGCTTTGGCGGTATCGTAAACCATATAGTCCGGCTGCAGGCATTCCTCCAGGTACTTCCGGCCCGCCATCAGGCTTTCGCGCCAGCGGTTCTCGATAGGGGAGAGGAACGACGCTTCGGCGTGCCGCGCGCGCGCGGCCTTGAGCTCAACGAAGCGCGCGCGCGCCTCCTCGTGGTGGATCTGGGAGAGCAGGTTCAGAGCGCGGAAGCGCGACTCGGCGTCGGGCTCGATCATGTGTTCCACCATCGCCTTCTCGAGAGCGGCGCCCCGCGTGGCTTCGAGGTAATCGCGCAGCGAGTCCGCGGCCTTATCACGGCTGTCCTGGCGGTAATAGGCCTCGCCGAGCAGCAGCTCCACGCGGTACAGTTCGCGTATATTGAGCTGGTAGGGGGAGAAATCGAGGTTCACCAGCGCCGGTGCGCCCGGCCCGGCGGGGGCATCGGCCCGGCGCGCGCGGTTTTCGCGATCCCAGCGCAGGGTGCGCAATTCCTCGAAGGCCTTGACGGCCTCCGTGGGTTTGCCGACGTCGAGCATGACCTCTCCCAGCACGTAGAGGATCTTCTCGCGGCTGGCCGGGTCCTTTTCCCTCCACTCGTGCAGCGCCCGGCGCAGCAGGCGGATGGGGGCGATGAGCCCGGGGACGACGCGATGATAGCGGCCCACCGCGAGCTCGTAATGGGAGTAGCCCCAGCGGAACAGGTCGCCGCTGTCGAAGGGTTGGCCTCCCAGTTCGGCGGCCTCGTAGTTCCAAACCACGTCTTGGAAAGCGTTGAGGCGCCGCGGCATGGGGAAACTCTGTTCGCCGTGCGCCTCGTCGAAGATGCGGCGGGCCTGTTCCAGGTAATGCCGCGGTTCCTTGAGCACCTGCCGGTCACTGGCCACGAAGCGGGGCCAGATGAGGTAAACATAGAAAATAAAACCCGTGAGCACGCCGATGGCCGCCCACTGCAAGGGGGTCACGTGCGTGACCGGCGGCTTCTTTTCAGGCTCCTTGGGTGCGGCCTCCTCGACGGGCGCCGCTTCCTCGGCGGGCTCGGCCGCAGCCGCTTTTTCAGCGGCAGAGGGGGGCTTTTTCTCTTCTTCGGCCATCCTAGCTTCCCGAAAGCACGACGCTGCGGTCGCGCGCCGCCGCGAGGCCCGCGGCGAAGGCCGCGGCGAAACCCCGGCGCTCCAGCTCTTCCAGCGCCGCCTGCGTGGTGCCTCCGGGGGAAGTCACCTGGCGGCGCAGCTCGGCGGGTTCGGCCCCGGGAGCGGCCAGCATGCGCGCGGAGCCGAGCAGGGTCTGGGCCCACAGCTTGCGCGCGGCCTCGGGCGTGAGGCCGAGGCCATGGGCCTCGCGATCCACGACTTCCGCAAGATAAAAGAGGTAGGCCGGCCCGGAGCCGCTCAGGGCCGTCACCCCGTCCATGGCCTTCTCGTCCACCACCAGCACTTCGCCCACGGGGGCGAACAACCGGCGCGCCTCCTCAAGGTGCGGGCCGCCAGCGTGCCGACCGGGAGCGAGCGCCACCGCGCCCGCGCCCAACATGAGCGGCAGATTGGGCATGGCGCGCACCACCGGCACGTTCCCCGCCAGCGCTTCGAGCCTGGCGAGCCGCACCCCGGCCATGATGGAGATCCAGCCCGTGCCGGAAAAGCGCAGCGCGCGCCAGGCGGCGGCCTCGGCGTGAAAGACCTGGGGCTTGATGGCCCAGACCAGCCAACGGCTAGCGGCAAAAAGCTCGGCGGGGCTCGCGAAGACCCGGCAGGCCGTGCCCAGCCAGGGTTCCCCGGGACGCAGCACGGGATCGTAAACGCCGATGCTCCCAGGCTCACGCTCGCGCAGCAGCCCGCGCATCAAGGCCGAAGCCATGCGCCCGCCGCCGAGGAAGCCGATGCTCACATCACCCATGAGTTTAGCTGGCGATCCGGAAGAGGCCGTTGGCGAAGATCCACTCCTCGGCGAGCGGGAGCAGCTTTTCGTGAACCAGGAAGGTGACTTTGGTTTCGTCCGTCTTGGCGAGCCCCGCCTCGACGAACTCCTTGACCACCAGCTTGAACAGCGTGTCGGGGATATCGAGGTCCCCGGCGAGGGACTCCACGTCCAGGGTTTCGCCCATGCGGTTGAACCAGCAGCGCAGCGCGTCGTGGTGCACCTCGGTGCGCGTGAGGAAAGCTATTTTGGCCGCAAAGTCCTCGGCGGGCGGGGGCGGCTCCGCCTTGGCGACCCGCGCCTCGGAAGCCTGGACCTGCGCCGGGGTGATTTTGGGCGTGCTGTTCTTGCCGTCCGCGGTGCCAAGGTTGCCCGACCCTTGGGCATGGGCCAGTTTGGTATTGGCGTCGGCCAGCCGCTGCGCCAGCGTCTTGCTGAGCTTGTAGCCGAGCTCGGGGGTGACCTTGAACAGGGTGTCAATGTTCTCGGGCAGCACCTTGAGGCAGACTATTTTGGTGACGGTCTTCACCGTGGCGCTGCGCGTGGCGTTGAGCAGCGTCGCCATCTCGCCGAGGAAGGCGCCGTTCTCCTTGACGGTGGCGAGGACCTGCCCCTCCTTCAAGACCTGCACCTCTCCCGCGAGCAGGATGTACATCTCGCGCGTGGTGTCGTTCTCCTTGAAGAGGACGGTGTCCGGCGGGAAGGTGGCCTGGAGCTGCTTGAAATCACCCATGGAACGCGGTTTTTATAGCCTGCACGCGGTCCTCTCAAGCTGTCAGATCCAGCACGCGCAGCACCAGTGGCGGCTTGGCGAGCAGCTTTTTGGCCTCCATGGCGGCCAGCGTCTCGTCCAGGGCTCCGCGCGCGTGCGGGTGGGTGACGAATTGCAGTTCCGCGGTGCCTTCGTCCTGGAGCTCCTGGTGGACGAAGCGCAGGCTGAGACCGCGCTCGGCGAACTCGCGGCAGAGCTGGGCGAGGATCCCCGCCTGGTCGAAAGTGATCAGGCGCATGTAGCAGGAGAAGAGGCGGCTGGCGTCGTTCGCGCCCACCTCGCGGGCCGCGCCGAAAACGCGGTGGCTGAGGCGCCGCCGCTGACCCTGGGCAGCGGCGAGGACGTCGCTCACCATGGCGCTGGCCGTGGGCAGCTCCCCGGCCCCGGGCCCGCTCCACATGAGGTCGCCCACGGCGTGCCCGCGCACCAGGATGGCGTTGTTCACCCCGTCAACATGGGCGAGGGGATGGGCATCGGGGATGAGCGCCGGGAATGTGCCCAGGAAGAAGCGGTCTTCGCCCAGCTTCTCGGCCATGGAGACCAGCTTGATGCGGTAGTGATTGGCCCGGGCCCAGGCGAAGTCGGCGGGCTCGATGCGCCCGATGCCCTGGCGCTCCACGATGCCGTAGGGGAAGCAGCGCTGAAAAGCCAGGCTCGCGAGCAGGCCCAGCTTCTGGGTGGCGTCCACGCCCTCCACGTCGAAGGAGGGGTCGGCCTCGGCGTAGCCTTTTTCGCGCGCCGCGCGCAAGGCGTCCGCGAAGGAGACGCCCTTGTGGGTCATGAGCGTGAGGATGTAGTTGCAAGTGCCGTTGCACAGGCCCAGCATGAGCCCCACGCGGTTGGCGAGCAGGCCCTCCTCGAAGGCCGAGATGATGGGGATGCCCCCCAGGCAGCTTGCCTCGAAAAAAAGCCGGTCTCCGTTCTTCGATCCGATGAGGCGGCGGCCGTGCGCCGAGAGCAGCGCCTTGTTGGCCGTGACCACGCAGGCGCCCCTGTCCAGGACCGAGAGCAAGGCGTCGGCGAGATCCACCGCGCCCGTCGCCTCCACCACGATATCCAGGGGCGTCTTCAGGAATTCGCCGATATCGGCGGTATAGGTTTTGGGGTCGAGAGCGAGTTCGCCCAGGCGCCGCGCCTGCCGCGAACAAACGCGCGCGATCTCCAGGTCGCTGCCCATGATGGCCCGCCATTCCTCGCGCCGCTCGCGCAGCAACTTCACGACGCCGCCGCCAACGGTGCCAAGTCCCAAGATGCCGATACGCAACGCCATGAAAATCAAGGAGAAATAGCGCGGATTCTAAGCTGCTTTACGACTTGGCAACGCGGAAAGTCGGAACGCAACAAAGAAGGCTAAAGAGGTCAAAGAGGGCAAAAATGACAAAGAGGACCCGCGGGCGGCTGACAACCGCGGAGCGCCCCCAGCGCAAGTTCAGACCGCGCGTGCCCTCACTTCTTGCGCAGCGCGGCGAGGCCGAGTTTCAGGTCCGCGATGATATCGTCGGGATGTTCAAGGCCCACCGAAATACGAATGGTGCCGGGAGTGATGCCCACGCGCAGCCGCTCCTCTTCCGTGAGCTTGCTGTGCGTGGTTGAGGCTGGGTGGGTGAGGATGGTGCGCGTGTCGCCGAGGTTGGGGGTGAGCGAGGCCATCTCCAGGCTGTCCATGAAGCGCACACCAGCGTCGTAACCGCCGCGCACGCAGAAGGTGACGATGCCGCCGCCGGCGCGCTGCTGGCGGCGGGCGAGCTCCACCTGCGGATGGGAGGGGAAGAAGGGATACTTCACCCACTCGACGAGGGGTTCCGCCTCCAGGAAGAGCCCCACGGTCTCGGCCGAGGCGCAATGGCGATCCATGCGCACGGCCAGGGTTTCGAGCCCCTTGGTGAAGATCCAGGCGTTGAAGGGCGACAGGCTGGGACCCGTGTGGCGCAGGACGAAGGTGAGCTCCTCGATGATGGCCTTGCTCGCGATGGTCACCCCGCCGAGCGCCCGGCCCTGACCGTCAATGTACTTGGTGGCCGAATGCACCACGATGTCGGCGCCGAACTCCAGGGGCGTCTGGAGGTACGGCGTGCAAAACACGTTGTCCACCATGAGCAGCATGCCGTGGGCGTGGGCGAAATTCGCCGCCCAGCGCAGGTCCACGATGTCGAGCCCGGGATTGGAGGGGGTCTCGATGAAGAGGATTTTAGAGCAACCCGGGCGCACCTCGCGCTCCCAACGCGAAGTGTCGGCGAGGTCCACATAGCCGTGGGTGATGCCCCATTTCGGCAGGATCATGGTCAGGATCTGGTGCGTGGAGCCGAAGATGGATCGCGAGGAGACGATATGGTCGCCGCTCTTGAGCAGCGCCGCGAAGGTGGAAAACACCGCCGCCATGCCGCTCGCCGTGGCCTTGGCGGCCTCGCCCTTTTCCAGCGCCGCCATCTTGTTCTCGAATTCACTCACCGTGGGATTGCTGTAGCGCGAATAGACGTTGCCCTCCTCCTCATGGGCGAAGAGGCGCCGGCCCTGCTCGGTATTCTCGAACACGAAGGACGAGGTGACGTAAATCGGCGTCGAGTGCTCGCGGTACTGGCTGCGTTCGCCCTGCAGGCGGATGGCGCGGGTCTCAAAGTGATCGTTCAAGGAAATTCTCCCGGAGCTGCGGGAAGGGGAACCGCCGAGTGTAGCGCCAGCGCGTGCTTGTGAAGCGGGCCAAGGACCGCGACCGCGCCTCCACCGGCCGGAAGCCGCTGTGGGCCCGCGGGGCAGCATCCCCGGGCGCACTTCCGCCATGAAACCCCCTGGCGCACCTCAGCTTGTCCAACGGGCGCCTTGCCGGCACCGCTTCCGATTTCCCCCAGCCTCGTACCATGCCGCCGTGGACGCGACACTGGCGTGCATCCGTTGCTTGACGCTGGCCGCACTGCTTTTCGCCCGTGAAAAAGGGCGCCGTTCTTAAACTCTCTTTAGGATAATACCCATGAAAACCTTCACCTTCCTGGCCGTAGCCTTCGCCGCGCTGTCTTCCGGCGCTTTCTGCGCCGACAACCTGGAAATCTCGGCTTATGCGATGGACAAGGACACCCTCGTGGTGCTCGACACCCAGAACAAGAAGCTGCTGCTCTATAAGGTCAGCACGACCCAGGGCCTGTCTCTCGTCGAGGTGCGCAGCTTCGAAAAGATACTCACCGTTCCGAGCCAGCATTTTACCCCAGCCCTGACGGCGGAGACCGAAGAGAAGGCGTTGCAGAAAGCCATCAAGGAAAAATGACAGGGCCGCAACCCGGCTGTTCTCCCTGGCGATCCAATTTCGCGACTTCCACGCCCTCAAGTCAGTCCTGCGGGAACCGTTCTCGCCTGGCAAGAAACAGCGCGATAGCAGCGCAAAATTTGGCGCAAATGGCGCAAGCGTGACGCGAAATATCGTTGCGCCCCCCCTTGTATTGGCGCGGATAGGTGTAAACTACTTTGTCATTCCGATATGCACGGTCATCCGGTAAAATACAGGTTGGGGATCAACCTGGTGCCTGCGGCTTGGTTCTTCTACCGCTCGGGAAACACGGCGAGCGTTCCGCATTTCGCCGTGGCCCTGGGACTGCTTTTCACGGGCTCGCTGCTCGCCAAAATTGCCGGTCCCGTGGTCTTTCAATACTGGCTGGGAATAGCGTTCAGCCTGCTTTTCCTGGACCTCATTTTCAAAGGGGTGACTTGGCAAGGTTTCGTCGCCGGCTGGAAGGACCTGGACTATTTGTTCCTCGTCCCGGCTTCACTGCTCACGGTTCTCACATCCATTTTGCAGACGGCGCGCTGGAAGGTTATCCTGGCCTCGCTGCGTCACTTCCGGTTCTCGGAGATCTACCCCAGCGTCATGATCGGCCATCTTTCCAATCATGTGCTGCCCGCCAAGGCTGGGGAACTGCTGAAGACGTTTCACCTGGGGACGAAGTTCGGGCACAGCAAACTTGCCGTTTTGTCCACCATCGTCATCGAGCGGGTCTTCGACGGCGTCCTCGTGCTCTCTTTCCTCCTGCTGTTCCTCATGGCGCTGGGGCGCATGGATCAGCAGCTCCTGCTCATGGGAGTCATGGGGGCCGTGATCTATGGCGGCGCCCTGTCTTTCCTCGTCGCCACGGTCCTGTTTCGTGGCCGGGTCGCCATCTTCTTGGAATGGATGTTCCCGCAGCGCCTGGCGGTACCTCTGGGAAAGTTCTTCGCTTCCTTCGCTGACGGGCTCAACATGCTGAAAGATGGCCGTCAAGTCGCCAAGGTCATGGGCTTTTCCGTGGTGATGTGGCTGGTGAACGCCGCTTCCATCGTGCCGCTGCTGCGCATGTTCGACTTCGGCCTGCCGCCCGTGGCACCCTTCGCCATCCTGGCCTGCATTGCCCTCGGGCTCACCATCCCTTCGGCCCCTGGCGGCGTCGGCATCGTGAGCCTAGCCGCCATTTTCGCCACCAAGGTGTTGCTGGACGCGGCGGGCCATCCCGTACATGAGGGTGATGAGGTTTATGCGCGCATCGTCGCTTTTTCCGTGCTGTTGAACGTCGTTTTCGTGGCACCTGAAATCCTGCTGGGGGCCTTTTTCGTCGCGCGCGACGGGCGGAATTTTTCCGCCGCACTGCGCGAAGTCATGAACCAAGGTTTAAGGAGGATCCGATGAAAGTGCTCCTGATGGTCACCCCACCGGAGAACGTGCTTGAACTTGAGATCTCCGACGAGATGGCAAGGCACACGGGCTTCTTCCCGCCCCTGGGCCTGCTGTATCTCGCCACCTACATGAAGCACAACTCCAAGCACGATGTCCTGGTGGTGGACGGCGAGAGCGAGCAGCTCAGCCTGAAGGCCATCGAGCAACGCTTGCTCAAGATCCAGCCGGACGTACTGGGCATCACGGCTTTCACGCATACCTTGAGGTCGGTGCTGGACGCCATCAAGCTCGCCAAGCGGGTGCTCCCCGATTGCAAAATCGTGCTGGGCGGCCCGCACATCGCCCTTTACCCCGTGGAGAGCGTGGAGTTCGAGGACGTGGATTATTGCGACATGGGCGAGGGCGAGCGCTCCTTCCTGGAGCTGGTGAACCTGCTTGAAAAGAAACTGCCGCTGGAGGCGCACGAACAGGAACTCGTGAAAATCGAGGGCATCGTCTTCAAGAAGGCGGACGGCCGCGTCCACAAGAACGGCTTCGCGCGCATACCGGAACTGGACGCCCTGCCCTTCCCCGACCGCGGCTTCGTGGACAAATCGAGCTATTTCTGCATCCTGGGCAAGAACCGCCTCATGACCACCGTCATGAGCAGCCGCGGCTGCCCTTTCCAGTGCACCTTCTGCAACACCCCGGATCACACCTACCGCTATCGCAGCCCCATCAACGTGGTGAACGAGATGGAGATGCTGGCCAAGGACGGCATCGAGGAGATATTTTTCTTCGACGACCTCTTCAACATCAATTCCCAGCGGGTCATCGAGATCTGCGATGAGATCCTGCGCCGCAACGTCAAGGTCAAGTGGGCCTTCCGCGGCCGCGTGCGCGGCATCACCGACGAGCTCGCCAAGAAGTGCGCCATGGCCGGCTGCGAGCGCATCCAGTACGGTATCGAGAAGGGCACCGACAAGATGCTCAAGAAGCTCAACAAGAACGTGACCGTCACGGATGTGGTGAACGCCGTCAAGCTCACCAAGAAGTACGGCATGATGGCCGTGGGCAACTTCCTGCTCTTCACCCCCGGCGAGGACGAGAAGGACGCCGAGGAGGACATCCGCTTCGCGCTCTCCCTGCCCCTCGATCACGCGGAGTTCAACGTCTTCATCCCCTACCCCGGCACGCGCATCTACTCGGATGGACTGCGCAGCGGCTTCTTCGAGCGCGATTACTGGGCCGAGTTCGCGCGCAATCCCGATCCAGACTTCCAGCTCGTCTGGGAGGAGAAGGTGAAGAAGGAGAAGATGTACCAGATCAACGCCATGGCCCACAAGCGCTTCTATCTGCGCCCGCGCATCGTCTTCAACGAGCTCATGCGCATTTCGAGTTGGAAGGACTTCACGCGCATCGCCAATGGCGCCAAGGTCATCCTCAACCTGGGGTTCCGCAGCAGCAATTGATGGCCCGCAAGGAGGCCTAACTGAACGGAAAGGCGGGCTCGTCGGCACAGGCTCTGGAGGGAAAGACGGCGCTGGCAGCGGCGGCGGCCTTCCTGTTGTTGCAACTTTTTCTCCTGAACCATCTTCGGCCTCCAGGTTTGGCTGAGACTTGGTGCGGTGAAATCGCCTACCATTTGAACCTTGAGTTCGATGGCCAAATGGCGCCAGACATCCCCTGGGGCGAGAACTGGTCCGTTGGAACGGGTCGCATTTTCCTCCTGGTCAACCATGTGTTTGACAAGATCTTCGGGGTGGGTGTCACCACCTGCCGGCTGGTCTCCTGCGCCTGCAATCTCATCATGCTGCTGCTGCTCTACCGCTGGGCGCGCACCTGCTTTGATAAAACCATCGCCCGTCTGAGCGCCTTCTTTCTCGCCACGGCATCGCCGTTCTGGTATTTCACCCTCCACGATGGCAGTTATGGAGCCATGGTGGGTCTTTTCGCTTTTCTGTCCTTTTTTTTCCTGAGCCGCGCCATCCTTGATGGCGGGTTCTGGAACGCTTTTGGGGCGGGACTGAGCTGCGGGCTTGCCGTGGACGTGCACTACCGCGGCGCCCTCATCGTGGTGGCGACCTGGACGGTGTTGCTGCTGTCGGAAAAGAGACGGCACTGGCGTTTGTGGCTGGCCTTGGGATCGGGCTCCCTGGTCGCTTTCGCCTGGTGGTACAGCCTGAACATCCTGCCGATGGGTCTCGACTACTACCTCAAGAATATCGCTCCCGTGGCCTCAGAGGATGGTGGGGAGTATTCCCTGAGCGTCCTGCTCACGGAGTTCGGTCGCTTCTACCGGATGGCCCGACATGGCGCGGGGATTTTGGACCTTGGCGTCTGGCTGCTGCTGATTCCCGTGGCGCTAGGTTCACCCCGTCCGCACCACGAACGCCGCCCGCTGGTCGTCATGGGGCTGTGGCTGGCCGCCATCTTCACCATTTTTTCCTTGCTGGAGCGCACGGACCGGGAGGACCTTGTCCTGCTCTACGCGCCATGCCTTTCCATCCTGTGCGCGCTGGGGCTGCGGCGGCTCGGCGAGCGCCACCCCTCCTGGGCCAGCGGTCTCATCGCCACGCTCATGCTGCTGGTGGTCGGCGAAAGCCTCGGTCTCCTCTACGTGCGCCGGGATCTCGATAGCGACGCCTACTTCAGCAAGCTGCGTTCGTCCGTCCGCCCCGGAAGCATCGTCCTTGGCTCCACCTCTTACTGGTACGCCTTTCCCGATCAGCCTTACTATGGCGGACAGTTCTATCTCGACCGCGTGATTCAACAGCTTCATGAGATCAAGGAGCCGCAGGATTATAGCACGAACATGGAACGTTACGGCGCCCTGCTCAGCTTTCTGTCAAAACGCAAGATAGAGTACGTCATCGGCTGCGAGCGCCTCCTGCCTTGCCTGGAGCGCTACGCCCCGGGCGGGGTCCTGCCCTCCAAGAATTTTGACCTCATCGCCGTCTTTAAGGATCCCTATCATGGCCAGGGAAAGGTTATTGGCAAGCCTCCGTACACGACTAAGATTTACCGCGTCGTCTCCCATGAGCCCTAATAGAAAAGCGACCGGCGGTGTTTGCCATGCCCGTCTTTGAAACGCGCCTCGTCTTCAATGTTCCCGGCCGTTACTACGTCGGCAAGGAGTGTTCGGGCTGCAACCAGTGTACCAAGTTCGCGCCGCGCAATTTCCGCTTCGAGGACACCTGTTTGCAGGGTTTCGTCTTCAAGCAGCCCGAAACCCCGGAAGAAGAAGCCGCCTGCGCGCAGGCCACCCTCAAGTGTCCGTCGGGCGCCGTCGCCGCCGACGGGGATCGCCACGATTGGACGGCATCTTCGGGTTTCGACCCCCACAAGAAGGTCGTCGAGCCCGAGCCGCCGCCGCGGCCTTGGTGGAAATTGTGGTAGCCGCCGTGTTCGAGAACAATGATATTTTTCAAAAAGAAATTGTCCGACGACGAATATGTCGAACAGGTCCGGAAGCGCGATCTCGCCGGGCGGCGCCTGCAATGGGTGTGGCTCATATTATTTCTGGTTTCTATTTTTGCACTTAAGAATTTTCCGGATTTAATTGATCGCTGGTCCGGTCTCCTCAACGGCAAAAACAAATTTGTTTTTGCTGGAATTTTCCTCGGTTTTACTTTTGGTCTTATGCTCGCCACGATTGTCGTTCAGACCGGAATTTGCCTCAAGCTTTGGATAAATGCGCGCACGGGGTTCCGAACCGAGCGGCTGATGCTGAAGTATCACGATGAATTGTCGGGCGGGGAACCCGCGAAAAAGCCTGTGCCGGCAACGGGCGAGAACGCACAGGCCTGATCGCAAACGTCACCCCGCCGCCGTTCCCCCGCCCAGCCCGTGCTCCTCGATAAACCATGCCTCCAGCAGCGGCAGCCTGTCCTTCTGGAGTTCCGCCGGCAGCTTGAAGTAATCGAGGAAAATCGTGCCGCGGCAGCGCTGTGAGCCGCAGCGGCAGGCCAGGGACTTGTCCAGCTTCCTGTTCAGGCTGTAATCGAGGGTGAACTCCTCGCCCGCGGCGATGTCGCGCAGGGCCACGAGCCGGCGCTCGCCAGCTCGGGTGCGCAGACAGGTGTTGGATTCGCAACCGTGGTTGAGGTGCCGCTCGGGGTTTTGCAGCAGGACCTTCTTGCCTTTGGCCAGGTAATCCAGGTAGTAATCGTACTCGCTGAGCTCGGGCCTGAGCGGGCTGCGGGCGTCCACCACGCGCCGGTCGTCCACGGTGAGGATTTCCTCGCCCTGGGCGATGGCGCGGGCGGCGAAGACGCCAAGGCCATGGATGGGGGAGGCACTGACCTTCAGCGTGCGCATGGCGCGTCAGCTCTTGCCGGCTTTGGCGAGCTGGTCCTTGAGCGCCGCGACTTCGCGCGCCACGGGAAGTTCGAAGTAGTCCTCGATGAAGCCGAGGCGATCGTTGGTTTCGCGGTCCATGGCCACCTGCGAGCGGCGGTCCTTGATCTCGTTCATCAGGGTGAGGACGTAGCGCGAGAAGACCTTGCTTTCGCGCAACAGATCTTCGGCGAAAGACAAGAGGGGCACGGCGGCGCGCGGCGGCGGCGCGCTGGCAGCGCTCTGCGAGTCCAAGCGAGCCGCTTCGATTTCCAGGTTTCCTCCCGCGCGTCGCAGCCGGATTTCGTGGTCCGGGCGCGGTGACGCCACCGCGCTGCCCGCGCCGCCCAGGACCTCGCGCACGGCTCGCAGCCAGGAGAGGGACAGGCGCGCCTCGCCGATGCTTTCCGCGCCGATGTACGGCTGGCCCTCGACCTCAAGGAAAAATCCGCCGCGCAGGTCGTCGGCATTGAGTTGGAGGTTGCGCAGGTAATTGAAGACGAGTTGCTCGTCCTTGCGCAGCAGCTCCTCGCCCAGCGGCCACTCGCCGCGCACGAAGACCCGGAATTCAACCTTGAAGGCGCTCATGGTTGGGTCAATGGACCTGCACTTTGCCGGCATAGTGCTTTTTGATTTCGCCGATCACGAACTTGGCGAAGTGAACGCAGCGCTCGGTGCTGATGCTGTTGTACAGGCAGTACTCCAGGCCCTCCGTGGTCATCACCGTACAGGCGTGAAAGGCGAAGACGTCGTCGCCCGAGACCTTGCACCGGTGGAGAATAAAGCTCCCGTAGGGCAGCAGCACCTCGTGACGCCACAGAAAAAACTTGCAAAACACGAGGCGCAGACCGCCATCCTCGAAACTGAAACTCTTGGCCACCACCATACTTCACGACGGCCCTCCCTCGGCCAGCGGTATTATGACTCCACGCACAGGCACATTTGCCGCGTCGTCGCCGGGGAAGCATCGTAGAGCTGCCCGCGACGGCGTCAATGGCGCTGGATCGGGAAGTGGCAGCGCGTTCTTAAGTCTCCCTGGTTCGCTCACGGCCGGTACGAAACCACCTGGTAGATGCGCGTGGTGAAGGGCGGTGGATGGGCGACGCCCTGGCCCATGTAGGGATCCTGGAATTCGGCGAGCAGCAGGAAGTTCTCCGAGGGAAGATTTTCTCCGAAATAACGCTTCAGGAAAGGAAGCAGCGCCTCGCAGCCTATGACGTACTCGATGCCGCGCGCCTCCAAGACTCCCAGCAGCGCGGCGCGGCGCGCATTGTCGTCCGGGTATTCTTGGGCCTCCTTGAGCTGCTTCAGGGGGTGGATGACCCGGCTCAAGTAGTAGGCACCGCCATAATAGCGGGAATCAGGAAAGGCATACCAGTGCTGCGGGGACCCGAGGATGGCTTTCTGGGGATCGATGAACGCGCGCAGCCGCCGCTGGTAACCCGAGATGTCCAAATCGCGCCGTTGGTACAGGATTGCGGCGAACGCGCCCCAGTCGGCCAGGGCGATGACCAGGATGGCGCCCGTGGCGAGCCCACGCCATCTTTCCAGAGCCACGGCGAGTCCCAGGGAGCAGAAGTACGCCAGCAGCGGGGAATAGAGGAGCAGGTGCTCAATGTAATCGAGGCGTTCGATGAGCGTCATGGCTACAAACGTGATCATCAGCCAGCCCGCAGCCCATCGTGCCGGGAGCGCGGAGCGCAGCGGGTGGAGCCGGCTCAAGGGCAGCAGTCCGCACCAAAGGGCAAGATCCAGCACCCCGATGCGCGAATCCAGCAGTGCATTGAGGCGCAAAAACTCCGAAGCCAGCGTGCCCCAGGTGTACGGGCCGCCATCTCCCAGGGTCACGGGAATGACGCGTCGCAGGTAAAAGGAAAGTCCCATGGGCAGCACGTTGAGACAGAGCCAAATAAGAAAATATGCGGCGGACCCCAGGACCATGCACCCAACGCGCAAGCCGCGGCGGTCCACCGAGTAAAGGGCCGTAAACATGTAGGCGATCAGAATCAGCATGACGCCGCGGCAGTCTATGTCCATGGACAGCGCAGCGCAGAAGCCCGCGGCGAAATCGTAGCGCAGCCTGCCGCGGTCCAGGGCTCGCGTGAGCAGGGCGAAGCAGGCGAAGGAGACGAGGGCATAGAAAACATGCTGGCGCACCTCCTGGACGGAAAAGAACCAAAAGCTCGTCGTGGCGAAAAGCAGGAAGACGCTCAGCAGCGCGAGTTCTCGCGTGGCATGACGCCGCACCCAGGCATAGAGCAGTCCCAGAAGCGCGAGACCCGCCAGGAAGGAGACGAAACGCCCTTGGTAAACTCCCACTCCGAAAACTTTGTAATACAAAGAGTGAATGAGCAGGTACAGTTTGCCCGGACCTTGTATCCAGCCCGTGCCCCAAGGGATGTCGGCTGCCATGCGGCCATTGAACTGATAGTTCAGATTCCAGGCCAAATCACTGAACCAGCCCTCGGCGAAATTCGGCGGACGGAGGCGATCCAGCGCCCAGGCCAATGCGATTAGAAAGCACGCCACGTGGGTGCCGACGACCCATTTCAAACACGACCCGCGCACGGTGGGCCGCATTATAAGTATCTACACCTCGTGCAAGCATGCACAGCGAAGTATTGTGAAATCATAGCAGACCTGCGTCGCAAAGAGGGGGATGGACAAACCCGGAGCCATCAGTCGCCGTTCCCCGTGAATAGTGAATTTAGTCACAAACCCAGCCTTTCTGAAGGTCCGTTGCCTTGACGCGCCACCTCTCCGCCGTAGAATTGGGGCTCCGGGGGGAATTCATCTAAAGGCGGTCTTCGCATGCGTATTGTATTGCTTCGCCCGCCCGATCCCATGGGAATGGTTGACGTGCTTTCCCACGTCCAGCCCACCAACATCGGCTATCTGGCGGCCACGCTGATCAAGCACGGTTTCGAGGTGGACGTCTGGGACTACGAGCTGGAGCGCTTCACCGTCAAGGATTTCCTGCAGCGCGTGGCGCGGTTCGGCCCCCAGGTGATGGGGTTCAGTTGCATGACGCCAACGATCAACAACGGCGCCGCCATGGCGGCCCTGGTCAAGGAGTTCTTCCCGCACATGACGACGGTGCTGGGCGGCGCGCACTCTTCCGCGCTTCCTGAGCAGACGTTGACTGAGTTTCCGCAGTTCGATGCCGTCGTGCTGCAAGAGGGCGAGACGACGCTGCTGGAGTTCTGCCAACGCATCGAAGGCGGCCAGTCCCTTACTGGCGTCCAGGGTCTGGTGCACCGCTGCGACGGCGAAATCGTGCGCGAGAAACCGCGCGAGTTCGGCGATATTGACTCCTTCCCCTGGCCCGCGCGCCAGCTCTACCAGCACCGCGCCCAGCAGTTCGG
>JAHFOS010000209.1 GCA_023261545.1 bacterium | reverse complement strand
AGCGTCATGGTGGACACGCTGGCACCGGAAATCATCGCGGGCAGCCCGGAGCATGGGTCGCACCTTTTGGACCGCCGCCCGGCCTTCACCTTCAAGATCGTCGATCCGGGGGCGGAACACGGGCCGGTGGCCGGTCTTGACGAGCGCTCCCTGGCTATCACGCTCAATGGGGAATCCTTGGCGCTCGAAATCCACGGCGGAGAAATCCGCGCCGTCCCGCCGCTCCCGCTCCCGGACGGCGACTACACGCTAGTCCTCGCGGCCAGCGATCGCCTGGGCAATAACCTGCGGCACCAGCGCTCTTTTTCCATCGCGCCCGGCGAACCCGCCAACCTGGAGCTCGAAGCTGATCGCCTGCGCCTCGTCGCCTGGGGCAGTGAGGCCGTGGTGATTTCAGCGCGCCTTCAGGACACGTCCGGACAGCCGGTGCGTACTGGCACACCGGTGTATTTCAAAGCCGACCGCGGCTTTATCCCCGCGGCTGTCGCCACGGCCGGGGGCTTGGCGCGCGCGCGCTATCTGCCGGGTCTGACGCTCGGCAAAGCGCGCGTGGTGGCCGCCACCGACAAGGCTTTGCTCGAAAGCACGGCTCCCTCCAAGCTCTGCCAGATCCTGGATTTCGAGGTGTTGAGCCCCCCCGAGCGTGGACCGGCGAAAATCCTGTCCACGCGCACTGTTGGCACGCTCCTTGCCGATGCCGGCAAAAGCAAGGCGCGTTTCAAGATGGCGGTGCTCGACGCTCTGGACCAGCCGGTGCGCGACGGCGTGCCTCTGGAGGTTGCCGCGAAGTTGGGGAGCGTGGAACCAGCTTCGGCGACAACCAAGGGCGGGGAGATCGAGTTCGCCTATACCTCTGGCCGCAAAAGCGGTGAGGAAGTCATCGCTATCACTTGCGGGGGCTTCCGGCACGAAGAGCGCCTGGAATTGCCGGCCCCGCCTCCCGGCCCGCCAAAGCGCATCGCCCTTGAGCTGACCCCGGGCTATCTCAAGGCCGGCAGCCCCGTGCCGCTGCGCATCGTCGCCGATGTTTTTGACGACCTCGATCAGCCCGTGGCGGACGGCACCGAAGTGGAATTCCTGGCCTCGGCGGGAAGCGTCTCCCCCACGGCGGCCACGGTGAAGGGGCGGGTGATCAACAACCTGCTGGCCCCCACAGCCCCGGGCACCCTCACCCTCACCCTCGCCGCCGACAAGGCGCGGGCGCAGGCCACCGTGCCCGTGCTCGCGGCGGAGGAACCCGAAAAACCCGCCAGCATCTTCCTGAACGTCCCCGCCGCGTGGTCGCCGAGCGCGGCGCAACCGCTGCTCACCATCGAAGGCCAGCTCAAAAACAGCGAGGGGCGACTGGCGCGCGGCACCCAGTCCATCTTCGTCTTCGTCAGCCACGGGCGCGCGCCGGCGCTGGTGCTGAGTTACAACGGCCTCTTTCGTTTCGCCTATCACCCGGCGGCCGAACCGGGAGCGGTCAAGCTCACGCTGCAATGCGGGGCGGCGGAACTCCAGCACACCCTTGACGTCGGCGCCAGCATCCATCAGGATCACCCGACCGGCGCCGTGAAGCCCCAACCCCTCAATGGCGCCGCCTACGCGCTCGCCCTGGATTTTGCGCTGTTGCACGCCGACGACGGGGTGGCCTACGGAGAACTCAGAGCTTCCGCCAGTGCGCTGCGCGCGGCGTCCGCGCCGCTGAACGGCACGGAGATCCACTTGCGCGCCAGCCGCGGCGAAATCTTCCCGCGCGCCTTCCTCGAAAATGGCGCCGTGCGTGTTCCCCTGAGTTACCTGGTTTCGGAGCGCGAGGTCGTCCTGGAAGCGGAAGTCAGCGGGGAACCGCCCCTCAAAGCGCGGCTGGTCCTGAGCGGCAATCTTCCCGCGCCACCAGCGCAAAACGCCGCTGCGCCCGCCGCCGTACCCGAGTTCGCTTGGGACTTCCGTTACACCCCCTCCGCCCCGGGCCGTCAGGGCGTGCTCCTCAACCTCAAAATCCTCCATGGCGCGCCACCCACCCCGCTGGTCAAATTCAAGGCGCTGCTGGGCCGTTTCCCAGAGGGCGCGGTGGCAAGCTGGCTGGGCGATGAAGCCAGCGTGGTTTACACCCCTCCCGAGAGCGGCGCGAGCGATACCGTCACCGCCTATTCGGGCCCCTTGGTGGCGCGCCTGCAGCTCCCCCTGTACGAGTTGCGTTCCAACGAGCCCGCCGCCTCCGTGACCGATGCGCTGCCCCCTGGGGAAGAAAACCTGCGCCTGGAGCTCCTCGACGGCCAGACACGGCTCAGCGCCGGCGGTCAGGATCGGACAAGGCTCAAGTTCCGCATCGCCGATCTCCGCGACAACGCCGTCCCCGACGGCACCGAGGTGGAATTCTCCTGCCCCCAGGCCCAGGTCTCCCCTGAACGCGCGAAAAGCCGCCACGGGGTGGTGAGCATCACCCTGCTTTCCACCGACTGGGTGGGAACCTATCCCCTCGTCGTCAAGGTGGGGCGGATGCGCAGCAGCTTCGATCTGACCTTCACCGTGCCGTCGGCGACGGGCCGCGAACTCCCCGGTCTGCCGCGCGGCCCCGCCTTCCGCCTGCCCGGCCCGCCGCCGCCGCCGCAGTGAGTGGCAAGAAATCGGAGTCATCCACAGATGACACAGATTTGCACGGATTAAAAAAAAGCTATCCTTATTGAACGTTCTCTGTGTTAATCTGTGTCATCTGTGGATAACCTCCCCGGTAACACGTTTGTGTTCCGGACCTGCTTGACCATGAAGAGCCGAATCGCGCCATGAAGCTCTTCCACAAGCTGCTGCTGCTCATCCTGGCGCTTACGGTGCTGCCCCTGGCCGGCGTGGGCTACAAGGCGCTCACCAGCCTCAGGACGACCATCATCGAGGACGTGCAAACCATGTACCGTGAGCGCGTGCAAAACAACCTGACGCTCATCTCCGGCTTCATGGACAACCTCTACGATAAGATAGAGAAAGCCGTGCGCTTCCGCAAGCTGGGCGAGATGAACGAGGAGCAGGCCCAGCAGTTCGTGCGCGACGTGGTGCGCCAGTTCGACGAGATGGCGGCCATCACGGTGCTCGACGAAATCGGCGGCGAAATCGCGAGCGGCATAGATTCCGAGAACCTGTCGCCCGAAGGGCTGCTGGCGCACCTCAAGACCCTGGAGCCCGCGCGCATCGAGGAAGTGCTGCGCCAGAATGATCGCTACTCCGGCATCTACCTGGTGAAACAGCGCCCGCGCATCACGGTGTTCTCGCCTTTCAAGTTGCAGGATCGCCCCAGCCCGGGGCTAGTGGCCGCGGGAGTGGATTTGGGCGCCGTGCAGAAGATGGTGGACGAAATCAAGTTCTCCAAAAGCGAGGATGGCGCCGCGCTGCTCTTCGACAGCTCGGGCCGGCTCATCGCGGGCAAGATGCGCGGCAAAACCCTGGATGACCTGCGCGACTTCGAGAAGCACCCGCTGGTGGAGCGGGCGCGCGCCAACCGCAAGAACATCACCGCCAGCATCGAGGAGTTCGCGGATTCCAAGGGCAACGAGCAGATGGGGGCCTTCGCCTTCCTCGAGAAATTGGACTGGATGCTGCTGATCTTCGAGCCCAAGAAGGAGGTGCTGGCCTACGCGGACGTGCTGCTCAACCAGACCGTGGGCATCATCCTGTTCACCATCACCATCTCGGTGGTGTTGGGGCTGCTGTTCGCGCGCCGGCTGGTGAAGCCCATCCAGGCGCTGGTGCGCGGCGCCCAGGAGGTCGGTTCCGGCAACCTCGACTACCGCATCGAACGGCTCTCCAACGATGAAATCGGCCAGCTCTGCGACTCCTTCACGCAGATGGGCGCGAGCCTGAAACGCCGCGAGGAGACCATCGCGCGCATCCGCGCCATCGCCAGCGAGCTCAGCACCATCTTCGACAAAGGCAAGGTCATCGAGGTGGGCGGCAAGGCCATGGTCGAACTCACCCATTGCGGGGAGCTCCGCGTTTTCCTCATGGAAGGCGAAGCGCTGGTTCCCTCCTGGCGGCTCGAAAACGGCGGCGAGCTCGCCAACGAGGCCGAGTTATTGCCGAAGCTCAAGGAGCTCGCCGACGTCGCGCGCCTGGCGGATGTCTGGCGCCCCTCCGCGACGGGGAAACCGCTCGCGGCGTTGCTGGTGCCGCTGGTCTTCAACGATCCCGCCAAGGGCCGCATCATGAAGGGCTGCGCGGTGCTGGGCGGGGGGGCTTTCAGCGACCTCGACCTGCAGGTGGCACAGATCCTTTCGGGCGCCATCACCATTTCGCTCATGAACATCGGCTTCCTCATGGAGTCGGTGGACAATGAGCGCCGCAGCCACGAGCTCGCCATCGCCGAGCTGGTGCAGCGCACGCTGTATCCCGACAAAGACCCTGAAATCGCGGAGTGCGAGCTCCACAGCTTCATCAAATCGAGCTCGGAAACGGGCGGGGACTGGTACGGCTACCTGGAAAACAAGAAGGACTCTCTTTTCACCATCCTCATCGGCGACGTGACCGGGCACGGCGCTCCGGCGGCGCTGCTCACCTCCGCCACCAATGCCTTCTTCAAGACCATTGACTGCATCCGCAACACGGTGTTCGCGGGCCGCGACGCACCCTTCGACATGTACTCGCCCAAGTTCCTGTTGAGCCTGCTCAACCACGTGATCCTGGAGACCGCGCACGGGCGCCTGGTGATGACGTTCTTCGTCGCCACCATCGACCTCAAGACCGGGCGCATGGTGTGCGCCAACGCCGGGCACAACGCGCCCTGGATCTACCGCAAGGACCCCGGGCGCGTGGCCAAAAGCGAGCGCGTCAAGGTGGGAAGCTCCAAGGTCAAAATCGCGGGCGCGGGGACCGGCAAAATAAAGATCGCCAGCAAGGTCAAGGTCAAGACCGCGGAAAGCGAGCCCGGCGCCGGGGAGCCGCAGGGCCCCACCTGGGAAAACCTGAACGCGCGCGGCATGCGACTCGGCGAAACCGTGACCAGTGATTTCGAAGAACTGACCACGCAGATCTGCGAGGGCGATATCCTCGCCTTCTACACCGACGGCTTCCTCGAGAATACCAGTCCCGCCAAGGAGGAATTCGGCAAGAAGCGCATGCGCGCGGCCCTCGAAGAAAAGAGCGGCGCGCCGGTTAAGGAGATGGTGGAAAACCTGTGTGAGCGATCCTATGAGTTCTACGGGGACTGTCCGCGCGCGGACGACCTCACCATCATCCTGGCGCGCGTGCGGGCACCCTGGCCGAAGGAGGACGACCCTGGCGACAAAACCCTGGCATCAACCGCTGAGGCGCCCACCGCCGCGGGCAGCATGGAAAGCCCCGCCGCACCCGCGCCGCCGGCGCAGGAGAGTCCTTCCCCGCCGGGCGACACACCCGCGACCTGAAACCCTTTACCAGCCGGTGTAAGGAGCGCGCAGCGTGAAGGTCGTGCCCTGACCCAGGCGGCTTTTGAAGTCAATGCTGCCGCCGAGCTTTTCCACCGTGGTCTTCGCGATATCCATGCCCACGCCGCGTCCGCTGACGTCGCTCACGGCCTCGGCGGTGCTCAAACCCGGCGTGAAGATAAGCGCCATTTTCTCTTTTTCGCTGAGTTCGCGATCCGGCTTCCAGCCCATTTCCATCCGCTTGCGGTAAACCTTCTCGGCGTTGATGCCGCCGCCGTCGTCGCTTACGACGATCTCGAACAGGCCCGCGGCAAGGCGAAAATCCAGCCGCAAGCGCGCTTTCTCGCTTTTGCCGCCGTGCGCGCGATCCTCGGCTTTCTCGACACCGTGATCCACGGCGTTGCGCAGCAGGTGGTTGATGGGGTCAACCCATGCGTCGGCGAATTCCGGCAGCACACGCACCTCGCCCCCCCCGATTTCCAGGGGTTCCACCAGCTTGCCGCGGCTCTCGGCTAGGCTTTGGACCATGCGGTCGAAACGGCGGAAGTGGTCCCCGCAAGCCACGGTGGCCTTTTCCTTCCAGATGCGCGCCTCTGCTTCGAAACGGCGCCGCTGCGCCTCATCCCGGAGCGTCCGCAGGTGATCCTCCAGCATGCCCACCAGCCTGTGCAAGTCCTCCTCGGTGGCGCGGATGCTGCGCGCGGTGAGGCGATCCTCCGAGTAGATGTGCAGGCGCCGCGCCCAGTCCAGGAGCCTTTCCGCCGCCGCCTTGAGCGGCGTGAAGGATTGGGCCACGGCTTCCACGGCCTCGGGGCCGGGCGGCTCCTTGGCCTTGCGGATGTTTTCGAGTTGGTCCTCAAGCCGGTGGGCCACCGCGGTTATTTCCGAGAGTTTGAACAGCGATGAACCGCCCTTGATGGTGTGCGCCGAGCGGTAGGCGAGCGTGATTTGATCCTTCTCCACCACCTGGCGCGTGCGGATGAGCTCGTCAAGGATGCCCATCTTGTCCACGAGCTCCTTGAAGTAGGGACCGATTTCCTCGCGCGGGCTGGCGAGCAGGGCGCTCAGGGTCGCCATCTCGCTCTCGCGCTCGGCGCGCTCCTTCTTGATCTGCTCTTCAAGCTCGCGCTGGCGGGTGACGTCCCGGCTGATCATCATGACGCGCTCGAGCTTGCCGTCGGCGGCGATGGGCGACCA
>JAHFOS010000066.1 GCA_023261545.1 bacterium | reverse complement strand
CTTTCGCGCCGCGAAAAATACCGCAGTTCCAGGATATGGTCTTGCTCCAGAAGAACTTGTAGACGCAGCAGAGACATACCTATGAGATCGTACATCTGTCATCGTATTTTCCATCACAGACCGAAACACGGTTCCGCTACTCGAAGTTCACCGGTCGGTCGGCGCGTCGAAGGCCCACCTCCGTGCCGTTCAACCACTGGGATTCGACGCTCCGGCCATCGGGCAGGAAAAGCACCGAGCGGCCATGGCGCACCGGGCCCGCCATCTCGTACTCCTCGGTTTTTTTCCCCTCCTCGTTGTAGGCGCTGTAGAGACCCTTTCCCTCCTTCAGCGTCGCCTCGCGGCGCAGGCGTCCGTTCAAGTGCCATTCATGGAATGGACCGTGGAGCTGTCCGTCGCGCCAATGCGATTCTTCCTTGACCTGCAGGCCACCGGGATGCCATTCGCGGTGCCGCCCCTCCATGACTCCGGCTTTAAACTCCGTCTCTGTCTTGAGACAGCCGTCTTCAAACCAGGTGATGCGGCTGCCGTGGAACTGCCCCTCCGCGAAATCGGTGGACTCCGCCACGCGCCCGTTCTCGTGCCAGCGGATCTCACGCAGCAGGGCGCCTTTCTCGTGCATGCGCCCGACGCGCGGGCTGCCGTCCGCGAAGCTCTCGACGATGGTGAGGTGTTCGTTGTGGAAGGGCATTCAGCGCCGGTTGGAGAACCAGGAGGTGGCAGGGCGCTCGGGGCGGCTTTTGACTTGCAGTCCCGCCAGCCAGGTGGGGATCCCGGCGGATTTCGGCCAGAGCGCCATGGCCGAACCCTGGTGCTTGAGGACGCCGGCGATCTTTTCTGCCTCTGAGCCCACGCCAGTGTAGAGGTCGAAGCGGTTATCGCCGGTGATGGCCGAGCCCGTGTCCTGGCTGAAGACGAGGCAACTGAAGCGCCCCTGGCCTTTGGGTTCGGGCAGGTCGAGGATGAGGGGCAGGAGCGGCGGAAAGCGGTACATGACGCCGCGGTAGCGCTCCACCGCCGCCGAGTGGAAGGCCATCACCGGAGCGCCGAGCGATCCCCGCGGGATGCCATCGGACTTCTGGAAGAAGACGTAGCGCGGGTTGCGCCAGATGTAGTTGTTCAACTCTTCCGGATGCGCCTTGAAAAAGTCGCGAATGCTGAAGAGCGAGATATCCGCGGCGGAGATGCGCCCCTCCTTGACGAGCAGCCGGCCCAGGCTCACGTATTCCATGTGGTTGGTGTTGGCCACCCCCACGCCGAGCTTCTCCCCCCGGGGGAGCAGCAGCGTCGCGCTGCCCTGGACGTGCAGGAAATAGGCATCGAGGGGATCGCGCAGCCAGGCGATCTCCAGACCCTTGCCGGCGAGCAGGCCATCGCGGTCAATGGCGACGCGGTTGTAGGTCGGGCCGTTCGCCACGAGGTCCGCCGGAGGGCCGTAGATGGGGATTTTGAATTCCGCGTCCGGTTTCAGCCGGGCCGGAAGCTCCATGGTGTAGTAGCCCGTGAAAAAGGCCGCCTCTTGCGGGGCCAGCCGCAGCACATAGAAATGTTCCCCCAGGGCGCGCCAGAATTCACCCTCGTCCCCGGTGCTCAGGGCCTCCAGCCCCGCCAGCGTGTCCTCCAGCATCTCCTTGGTCCAGTCGGGATCGCTGTCTGAAATCGGCAGGGCGCCGTGCCGGCTCACGAAGTCGCGGATGGTCGCGAGGTGCGCCCGCCAGGTTGTGAAGGATCGCAAGGGCCCGGCTCCAATCTCCTGCGCCGGCACCACCTCCCAGTGGCTGGGATGGACGTTCGAGAGGGCAACCTCGTGCCGTTTCCAACAGCCGGAGGCCAAGAGGGCCGAAGCCATGACGAAGACCCGAGCAACCTTCATTTTATATCCATCCTGCGGTAGTGAGATCGGCGTGGAGCATTCCCAAGGCGGCGCCCCAGTCGCCATTGGACTGCTGGCGGTAGGGGGGGAAGTCCGGGAACCAGGGAGAGCGTTCCCAAGGGCCCACCCAGCGCCATTCGGCGGGGGCCGGGATCAGCACGCGGCACACTTTGCCCAATCCCGCGCGCATATGCGTGCAAGTATTGCTGACCGCGATGTATTCGTCCAGGATGTCGAGCAGGGCCAGCATGTGATCGAGGTCATCGTGGAGGTCCGAGAAGTCATGGCAGGGCCGCCCCAGACCCGTGGCGAAGTCGCGCATATCCTCCGGGCGGGGATTGCGCTGCAAGCAGTACACCTCCGCCTCGATGCCCCGCAGGGCCTGGCCCAACAGCAGGGGCGGGACCACCTTGTGCAAGGCATTCATGTTATCGTGCGATGCCGTTTCGCGCCATCATCCATCCGAATCCGGAAGCGATTCATGGGGTGGCCACATCCACCAGAGCAGGACGATTCCAGGATTTCATCAAAAACTTGCCGGCCCCAATTCGCGGCGGATCCAGATGGCGAGGCAAAGTCAGGCTTCATCCCCAGCAGTTTAGCCCTGTCCTTGGAGTTCAAGTTGGATTAACCTAAAAACGGCAGTTGAAAAGTATCCCCATGCAATGCAAGGGACAGTCCCCCCAGCGGGAAGGGACAGTCCTTTGCTGCGCGGCCGTTTCGTTTTCAACCGCCGTTTTCAGGATGAAGTGCCTCAAGTTTCATCGTGGGTCGCGTTCTTGCTTGCCATCCGGCACCATCAAATAAAAAGCGGGAGTATCAGGGTCGCCTATGCAAGCTTTAAAATGGGTCTTCGTCATCGCTTTGGTCGCCACCGCCGCTTTCTTCGTCAAGCGCAACCTTGAGGAGCGCGCGCTGATCGGCGAACAGAACGAGGCCACGGATCTCTACAACGCGCGCAAGTACGAGGAGGCCGCCCGGGCTTTTGAAAAACTCATGGGCAAGCTCCCCGGGGAGCGGCGGGCGAACCTGCGGCGCCAATTGGCGCTCTGCTACAAGAATCTCGCCACGCTGGAAAAACCCTTGGACGAGCAGGCGCGCTGGATGAAAAAGGCCCTGGAGGCCGATCCCGAGGTCCCCCTCGACGCGATGGAGCGCAAGATCGCCGAAAAAGGCGGCCAGCCGGCGTCGGCCACGGGTCCCTGAGTGCGGGAGGTTCTCCGCGTCTCCGCATGCAAGAAGATTTCTGGCTCATCCGAAGAATGCGTACTTCTCCAAGATTTTCACACGGGCGCGGTCGAGCACAACTGAAACCAAATCGAGCAGCCGGGGGGGGTCCACAGATTGCACAGATTAACACTGATGATAATCTATCAGGGCCGTCCGTTTTAATCAGTGCAAATCTGTGTAATCTGTGGATGCTCCCGAGTTGAAGACACAGAGAGTCGAGCACAAACGGGGGGTCTGCCAAAGGTACGCATTCTTCGGATGAGCCAGATTTCTGTGTTCGGCAATGGTGTAAAAGACGAGAAAGATGGGGATTGGTTCACGCGGAGACGCGGAGAACGCGGGGGGGGAGAGACCGTTAGCGGGTTTTGGCTCCGGCTCCGGTCAGGTCTTTCTGAAGAGGTAGATCGCGCGTTCGCTGTCCGGCCCTAGCGAATGGCCGGAAAAATGGCCGTGGGTGCTTTCCATAGCGAGACCGCTTGAGGCGGCGGCGGATTCGAACCAGGAAGGGCCGTAAAGTTTGACGCGCTCGGCGTAGCTGGCCAACGTTTGTCCGGCCTCCGTCACGACGACCTCCTTGACCACGGCATTTTCTCTCGCGGCGATGAACTTGCGCGAGCGCAGTGTGAGCCCTTCCTGCTCCCGGGTCGTCCAAGGCGCGGGCTTCACGGACGCGGGGTTCAGGTAGTCGAGCAGTAGCAACCCGCCGGGGTGCAGCACGCGGGCGATCCCGCGTAAAACCGCCAGATTTTCAGCGTCCTCCGCAAAGTAGCCGAAGCTGGTGAACAGGCTCAAGACACGGTCAAAGCCGGCCTCGCGAAAGGGGAGTCGCCGCATGTCGCCGCGCGCGAGCTGCAGCAAGGGATCGCGGCGCCGGGCCTCGCTCAACAGCGCGCGCGAAAAATCGAGCCCCATGACCTCATGGCCCGCCGCACGCAGCAGGCGCGCGTAACGGCCGGTGCCGCAGCCGAGGTCCAGCACGCGCAGCCGACCCGTCAGGCGCGCCAGTTCCACGATGCCGGGCCAGTGGGACTCGGCCTCCGCCGCGTCGCGGTGGGCGTAGAGGCGCGTGTACCAGGGCCCGAAGGCGTCGGCGTACCATTCAGGCATTGCAATAGTTCAGCTCAGGAAGTGCGTCTTCGTTTTACACCACCGGACTTCAGGTCCGTTCGTGCTGAGCTTGTCGAAGCATGAACGGACCTCGACCCCACCGCCGTCCGCCCCCTTCGACTATGCTCAGGACAGGCTTCGACAAGCTCATCCCCAAAAACTGGGGATAAAGGGCGAACGGCTGGATGTATTGCATCATGACTGCGCTATGACCGGCCATCGAGCAGCCGCAGCGCCAGCAACAGCGCCGCGTGGCAGGAGCGCTCGCGCACGTCCTCGCGCTCGCCGGCGAATGCGTGGCGCTCCGCCTTCAACGTGCCATCGGCAAGGGCGCCCGCGATGAAGACCGTGCCGATGGACTTGCCCGCCACGGCGCCCGTGGGTCCGGCGATGCCGGTGACGGCCAGCGCCAGCCCGGCGCCAAAGCGGCGCAAGGCCCCGAGAGCCATGGCGCGCGCGCTGGCCTCGCTCACCGCGCCATCTTTGTCGAGGATGCGCCGGCTCACGCCGAGCAGCTTGCGTTTGGCGTCGTTCTCGTAAGCCACCACGGCGCCCTTCATCCATGCGGAGGAACCCGGAAGGGAAGTGAGCCATGTGCTGAGCATTCCCCCCGTGCAGGATTCGGCACAGGCGAGGGTGATGCCCCGGCGTTTGAGCCGTTCCACGGTGAGTTCCAGGGGCGTAGCATCGCGCTCCGTGTAGAGGTAGGGAGCCAACAATTTCCTGATGCGCCGATAGGTCATTTTGAATTCGGGATGGCGGCGCGCTTCCGTGGCGAAGCGCAGGGTCAGCCCCTCGCGGCGGGCGATGGTGCCCCATTCGAGGTCGCGGGGTGGCAGCGCCTGCTCGCGGTTCAAGAGATCCATGAGCGCGGACTCGCCCAGGCCCCACAGCTTGAAGAGCGCCTCGCCCTGGCCGGCCTTGGGAAAAAGCGGCAACATATACAACGCGATCATGGCTTTGAACTCGGAGGGGACTCCTGGGAAAAGCCAGACTTCAGTTCCACGCTCCGTGAAATGCAGTCCGGGCGCGGTTCCCAGGGGATTGTCGAGGCGCCGGGAACCGGATAAGCGCAGCGCCTGCTTGCGATTGGCGGGACCGGCCTCGCGCCCACGGCGCTCAAAGACGGCGCGAATGGACTTCCAGGCCTGGTCGTCGAACTCCAAGGGACGCCCGAAGGCCGCGGACAAGGCTTCGCGCGTGAGGTCGTCGTCCGTGGGCCCGAGCCCGCCGCTCACCACCAGGTGATCGCAGTTCCCGACCCACGAGCGCGCCGCCGCCGCGATGGCTGTTTCCTCATCCGGCACCGTGACAGCACCGAGAAAGCGCGCGCCCCGGGAAACGATCTGGTTCTGGAGCCAATGGCTGTTGGTTTCCAGCACATGCCCGGTGAGCAGCTCGCTACCCGCCGCGAGGAAAGCCAAACGCTGCACGGCCCGACGCCGGAGACGGCTCAGCGGGCCTGGCGCTCCGCGAGGCGCCCGTCGCGCAGGTGGAAGACGCGCTCCACCGGCTCGCCTTCGGAGTAGCGGGCCTCGTAATTCACATCTCCCTGCGGCGTGTATCCGGTGGAGGTTTCTTTCCAGCCTTCCTTGAGGGTCCACTCCTGTTGCAGCTTGCCGTCGGGATACCAGACCTTGAAACTTTTCATCAAGCCGCCCTCGTAGTTCAACTCGTGGTGGCGAACGCCACCCGGATACCAGCCCATGTCGAGGACCACCTCTTGACCCTGATACATGGCCTCTTCGAGCACGAAACCATCGTTATCGAGCCAGACCTCCAGCCTTTTTCCACCGGGCTCCCTGTAAGTCACGCGCTGGCGGTTTTGGGCAATGCGGTGGCGATCCACCTCGCGCCAGTCCTCGGTGGCCACCGGACCGGCGGCCAGGAGTTCGGCGATTTTATGCTTTTTCTGTTCGGCCTTGCGGCCGGATGAGGTCGCAGCGCACCCGCCGCAGGCCAGGACGATGAGGAGGAGGCTGAAGATGTAACGCATGGAGCCAGTCTAGCCGCAGGTTGTGGGGGACAATTCGCAAAGTTATCTAGCCGTTGTTCGTCCGGTCCGAAACACGAAAACAGAAATTGATTTTCCCGTCATTTCGTAGGACTGAAGACGCGCAGGCCGTGAACGTCGATGTTTGTTATATCGCCAAAAGCCCAGCCGCGCGCGGCACCCGGGCCAGGTTCAGCGCGGCTTTGGTGATGAGCCCGATGCAGGTGTCGGCCTGAGCGTCGAGTTCCTGGCCGATCCAAACCGAACGCAGCGCCTCTTCGATGCGCTGCGGTTCGGAGAGCACCTCTGGGCCGGCGAGCTGCACCAGGGCCGCGGCGGCCCCCGTGGCCAGACGGCGCGGCTGAAGGCCTGCCTCCAACCCTAGACGCAAGGCACCCAACAGTCGATCCCGATAACCGAGTTTGCGCCGCGGGTCGCGGCAGATGCGGGCGGTTTCGTCGTTGAGCGCGGGACGCAGCATGCGCTCCAAAAGATCCTCGGCGTGAATGCGAAAGCCTTCCGTCGTAAAAAGCGCGTGTCCGGTAGCCGCGTGGCGCTTGATGAGCGCGGGACCTACTTCCTCACAGAAAGCCGCGCGCGCGAACTCAAGGAGGTCCGCATGGTTGGATATTTCGCTCATGAGCCGCAACCCGCGCAGGTGCGCGAGGTAGCCCAAGGCCGCGTGCACGGCGTTGTGGCCGTAGAGTTTGGCCTCCTCGAAGGGGGCGAGGTCGGCCACCTCCTCGAAGGTGGGGAAAACCTTGCTGAAACCCGGAATGTGGATGCGGCTCACGTAGATACGGTTGAACTCCTCCACGAGATAGGCTTTCTCCAGGCCTGGCGCCAACGGCTCCAGACCCAGGCGCTCCCTATCCTCCGGGGCGACGACGCCGCTCATCTTGCCGATGACGGTGTCGAGGATCTGGAGCGCCCCCAGCCGGCCGCTCAGCTTGGTGATTTCAACCGCCAGGGCTTTCGCGGCGCGCGTGTCGTTCTCGCAGGTGTAGAGCACCTGGGGTTTGCGTCCGGCGTTCACGGCCAGCAGGCCCGCCACGGAAAGATCGCCTCCCTGCCCGTAGTGGCGCACGCTGGGCAAGGCTGTCGCGATTTCATCCGCTTTGCGCACGGCGGCTCCCATTTCAACGCGGTCGGCGGTATCCGTCAGGTTCAGCAGGGTGAGACCGCGCAGTTCCGCGCGCCGCACCCCCGCGCGGCTGGCGATGTGGATGACGACGGTGCCCCCCGCGGCGCGCACGGCCTGCACCAGGGTTTCATCCACTTCGCCGATGGTGTAGGTCGCGAAGCCATGAGCGCGTTGCGCCTCATGGAGCATGACCCCGGCCTGGATGGGACCAAAGCCGAAGCCGACGAAATTTTTTCCAGCCATCTGGCTGCTGTCGAAGGGGGGAAGGCGGTATAATACCGGCCCGCGTTTTTCTACAGGAGACCTTTGGACCCCGCCGCCATCGAGCAACTGCTGGAGCAGGCCCACGCCACCCACCGCGGTATTTTCATCGTGGGACCGGGAAAACTTTCCCTGATCGAGGATCGGCTGCCCGAAACAGCCTTTACTAAGGAAGGCATTGTCACCGCCTCGCTCGGCAACTGCCGTTGCAGCTCCGACAACAAGGCCATTCAGCAGTTCACCCGGCACGCCCGCATCCCCCGCAATGCCGAAAGGGTGGCGCTGGGTCATGAGACGGTGCAGCTCGTGCTGCACGCCCCCCCTGCCTCGGGGCTGCGCCCCGGGGATGTGGTGGCCATCACTCCCGGCCACTCCAGCACCAAGGTGGATCCCGTGAGTTTCGAGCCCAGCCCCGAGGGCGTGCTGGCGGCGCTCGGCTACTCCTACACCCATCTCGGCGGCTTGCGCACCTTCAATGTCGTGCCGATCAAATCCATCAAGATCGTGAGGGATCAGGGTTTCGGCGCCCTTTTCAATATCGTGCGCGATCTGCCGCCGTGGGCCAGCCTCAATACGCTGGCGCATGCCGAGCCCTTCGCCTGCTGCTACGGCGCGCTCAAAAATACCTTTGTCCTCGAAGCGGATGGGGAATTCACCTACGGGCTCCCGCCGCGCTGCCGCCTGGCCTATCTCGGCGGCACCTCGCGCATGGCCATGATCAACCTCGGCATCGTGAGCGCCCTGCCGGAGTCGGAACAGCCGATGGCCGTAGCCATTACCGGATCGCCCGCCAAGCTGAAGATCCTGGAGCGCACCGAGCTTATCACCCAACTGCGCCGCCGCGGCGTGCGCGTGGAACTCCTGGACCGCGCGGCCCCTGACCTCCTGGAAAAACTGCGGAAGATCGGTCCCTTCGAGGTCGTCTTCACCAACTACCCCAGCCAGGAGATCTACGATCAGGCGGTGGCCATCATCGCGCGCGGGGGCAACATCAACAATTACGCCGGCGCCGTGGATCCTGACATTGGTTACAACATGAAAATCGCCCGGGCAACCCGGACTCCCACTCTTCGCGACGAGGCGCGCGCGCGGCTCGCTTTTCTTCACCATCCCCTGAGTCCCACCGACTTCCGCCGCCGCCACGGCCCGCAGCCGGGGGGACTGCTGCTGCTGGCGGGTTTCGCCGCGGCGCCGGATCGCCTGCGGGGTTATCTTGAAGCCCTGCCGGCGGGCCAGCGGGTGGCCTGCGCGGAGCCGGGACTTGCCGCGAGCCTGCGCGCGCAATTCCCAGCGCTGGACTTCACGGCGGATGCGGACGGGCGCGTGGACGACGCCGTGATCGCGGAAGGCGGCGCGGCGGCCCGGGACGCTTACGCGGTTCTGGAACCGCGGTTGCAGCGCGGGGCCGCCGTCACTTTCGCGGACGGGGAGTCCAGCATCTTCATCCGCTCGCGGCGCGCCCATTACGACACGCGCCACCAGATCTGCGGCCCCGAAGTGCCCTGGACGATGACCAATACCTCGGAACCCCAATCCGAAGATATGGCGATCCAAGTTGCCAAGCCGGTGGACCTCGACTGGCTGGTGGCCGGAATAGCGGGACTGTATCACGCCGTGGAGATGATCGGAGACGTCGCCGAACGTGAGCCTTTCGGATCGTTCTTCACCCTGGTCCAGCTTCCCGAGCTGCCCTACGTGCGGGTTGCAGCCGCGGATTTTCGCGCCAAGGCGCGGGAGCTTGGCGGTGCGGGGGAGGCGGGTCGCGCCGCCAAGGCTTTGCTGGAAGCGGCCCCGGAGCTCGAAAAGAACGGCGGTCGCTGGTCGCGGCGCGTGGAGGAGCTGCTCTACGCGGGCTACGGCGTGGCGTACCCGTTGGGTTGAAATACCCGACAGCCCTCCGGGGCGGAATTATCCACAGATTGCACTGATTTTCACGGATTAAAAAAGACCACCACGGATTGATCGCTATCTGTGTTAATCGGTGTCCTCTGTGGAAGATCTTTGGGGGGCACGTTTTGGCTCCGATATCGCTTGACCATGCACCCGCATATAGATTCTGAAAAAAAGTCCGTATTAGCCGGGTGGACCAAGTTTCCTAGCGCGCCGTGATGGAACCGCCATTCTCTCCGGTGCCAGACAGCCCGCCCGATCTTCCCGCCTCCTGTCGCCTCATCGAAGAGGGCGGCAGGCGCTTTGTCCTGTTGGGCACGGCCCACGTTTCGGCGGAGAGCACGCGCGAGGTGGAATTCGTCATCGCGGCGCTGCGTCCCGACACCGTTGCCGTCGAGCTTTGCCGCTCGCGCTACGAGGCGCTCACCGGCGGGAATGCCCTGGAGGCACGCGCCGCCGGAACCAAGGAAACGCGCGCGGGCCGCGGCGGCCCGCGGCTGGCGCGCTATCTGCTGTCCTCCTTCCAGCGGCGCGCGGCGCGCGCCCTCGACGTGCGGCCCGGAGCCGAAATGCTGCGCGCCGTGGAGCTCGCCCGCGAACGGGGATCGCACCTCATCCTCGCCGACCGTGACGTCGCGGTCACGATCCAACGCGCCTGGGCCCGGCTGAGCTTCTGGGCCAGACTCAAACTCGGATCGGGGATGCTGGCGGGTCTCTTTTCCGCATCCGCGCTCAAGACTCCGGAGATCGAACGCCTCAAAAACCAGGAGGTGATGGCGGACCTCATGAGCGAACTCGCGCGCGGCTATCCGGCGCTGGCCGACACCCTGATCCGCGAGCGCGATCTCTACCTCATGGATTCCATCCGGGGCGCGCCGGGCGCCACCGTGCTGGCCGTCGTGGGCGCTGGACACCTCCAGGGCATTGCGGAAAACTGGGGACGGCCCGTGGATCGGCGTGAGCTGGAGACCGTGCCGAAATAAGGGTGACCGATCCCGAGCGTCCTCACGAAGGCGCCGGAGGATCCGCGAACCAGGCCGGTGCGCGCTCGAAGGCCTCGATGCTGGCCAATAGCCGCGTGCGGATGACCTCCAGCCGCGCGTGATCGGTGGGTTTCTCCCCCGTCGCGAGTTCCGTCACGTAGAAGGCATCCACCACCTGATCCAGGCGCGTGGAAATTTTCGCGGAGGCGACGGACAAACCCAGCTCTAGGAGCGCACGGGTGATGATGTAGAGAAGCCCCTGGCAATCATCGGCGAAAACCTCGACGATGGTGAAGCGCTCGCTGCTGTCGTTGTCGAGCTCCACCTGGGTGGGACCGCGCGGGGAAGCCTCGGCGGGACGCGCGGGTGAGCCGCGCCGGGCGAAGAGGGACTCCACGGTGTGGCTTCCCAGCAGCACCTCGGTGATCCTTTGACCCACTTCTTCCCGGCGCTGGGGTGGGGAGTCCCCGCTGAACTCCAGGTCCATGCACCAGAAGGTGTCCATCACGACCCCATCCGCGCGCGTGACGATCTGGGCGCCGGCGATTTGGAAGCCCCGGGCGGCGAGGACGCCAGCGATTTTCGAGAAGATCCCGGGGGCGATATCGTCGCGGGTGAAGACGGTGAGTTGCTGGAGGCCTCTGTCCCGCAGGAACTCCCAGGTCACGAGCACGCGCTCGCTCAGGCCGCGCTGCAACGCGCGCAGGTGGTTCGTGACACGATCCCGTTCGGTGGTGAGCAGGTAGTGCGGTGGCAGGGCTGCGATTTGGACCTCGAGCCAATCCGCCGGAAACGCTCCGGTGAATTCGCGCCGCAATTCGCTGCGCACGTTCTCGGCGCGGGCGTTCTCATCCCCCAGGGGGGCTTCGCCGGTCAGTTCCTCCATCGTGCGCACATAAAGCTCCCCCAGCAGCGATTCCTTCCAAGCTGTGAGCGATCCGGGGCCGACGGCCTCCGTATCCGCCGCCGTAAAGGCGTAGAGCATCTTCAGCGTTTCCGGCGTGCCCACCCGCCGCGCGAACTGCACCAGGGTGGGGATGTCAGCGACGTCTCGGCGGAAGGCGGTATGGGCCATGAACAAATGCTGATGGACGAGGAAGACCAGCAGGCCGCGCTGCGGTTCCTCCATGCCATATTGGACCGCGATGTCTTCCGCCAGTTGGCGTCCGATTTCGGAGTGGTCTTCGCCCAACCCTTTGCCGAGGTCATGCAACAACAGCGCCAGGTGGAGGATATCCTTGTGCCGGATCTCACGGTAGGCCTGGCCGATGGCTCCGGGGTCCGCCTCGCGCCGCAAGGCTGCCTCGACGGCCAGCAAGGAGTGCTCATCCACGGTGTATTTGTGGTAGCGGTTGAACTGGATGAGGCAGCGGGCGTGCTCGAAGGCCGGCAGGAACCGACTGAGCAGTCCGACCCGGTGGAGATCGCGCAACAGCCCGCCCAAAGCGCGGGGAATCGCCAGGGACTGGAGGAAGCTGGCGCGCGCCGCCGTGGAAACCTCGCAGGCGGGCGCGGCGGCGTGGATGCGCTCCAGCGTCGCATGCTCGACCTTGACTCCCCGCGTGCGGGCGAGATCGAAGAGGCGCAGCAGGGAAGCGCCGTCCGCCAGCACTGCGGTTGCGGCCGCGGCTTCGATAGCGATGCGTTCGCGGTTCAGCAGGAAGCGCCCCTCCACGGGCTTATCGAGCAGGCTCTGGACCCAGGAGCTCCACCTTGGCCGCTGGCGGGCGCCCTCGACGAAGCGCATGACGGCGTCGTGAAGGGCGGTCGTGTGGCGGTAGTAGTGCTGCATGAAACGCTCCACTCCCAGCAGGGAGCCCTGCGTCGCGAAGTCGAGCCATGCGGCCAGGCGCAGTTGCTCGTCGCGCGTCAGTACGTCCTGGGGCGCTCCGGCGTGGAAATGCAGCTCGTTGCGCAGGCGGTACAGGAATTCGCAGGCCGCGGAGATGACCTCGGCGTCGGCTCGGGACAAGGCGCCGCTGATGCGCAGCATCTCGATATCCCGCGAACCGCAGCGCAGCAGGGCGACCCAGCGCAGCAGGTGGAAATCACGCAGCCCGCCGGGGCTCTTTTTGACGTTGGGTTCAAGGAGGTAGACGGTGGCCGCATAATAGTCCTGGTGCTCGCGCGCTCGTTCCGCCAGAGCCTCCGCGATAAAACGGTTGATGGAAAGACTTTCATACAGCGCCTGGTACCGGCGTTGCAGGTCGGCGAAAAGCGCCGCGCTGCCCTGCAGGAAGCGCGCTTCGGTGAGGGCGGTGCGCACGGAGAGATCCTGGCGCGCCAAGGCGATGCAATCGTTGGCGGAGCGCACGCTGTGGCCGAGCTTGAGGCCGATGTCCCACAAATCGCGCACCAGCCGGGCCACGATCTCGCGGATGATCGGGCGTGGCCGCGGCGGGTGGAGGAAGAGCAGGTCCGCGTCGGAGTGAGGCGAAGGATCGCCGCGACCGTACCCCCCCACCGCCACGACCGCCAGCTCCTGCAAGACGCCGGGGCGTTCTTCCAGGGGCACGCTTTCCAAGGCAGCCCGGTAAGCGCGCTCAACGATGCGGTCGAAGAGATCGCTGAGCGCCGCGACGACCTGAACGCCCAGAGCACCGCCGCGATGCAGAGCTTCGATGTCCCGCCGTCCCTGAGCGAGCAGATCGCGCAATTCGAGTGGCAGGCCCAACGCGCGTGCCGGGTCGGCGGTCTTAGGACGGAAACTCATCGCCAGCGACACGCCCTTCCCCACACCGGAACGGACTCAGGAGCCCCGCGGTTCAGCGACACCCAGGAACGGCGCCCCGAACCCACGGGCCTTCCCGGAACATATTTCACATCGCGGCTTCGCCCTTTTCGCCGGTGCGGATACGATAGGCTTCGCTCAGGTCGCTCACGAAGATCTTGCCGTCGCCGATCTGTCCGGTGCGGGAAGAACGGGTGATGGCGTCCACCACCTTGGCCACGGCGGAGTCCGCGACCACCACTTCTATTTTGACCTTGGGGACGAAATCCACCGTGTATTCGGTGCCACGGAACTGTTCCTTGTGCCCTTTCTGACGGCCAAAGCCCCGGACTTCCGTGACGGTCATCCCATGGATGCCAACCTGGGTCAGGGCATCCTTGACCTCGTCCAGCTTGAAGGGCTTGATAATGGCTTCCACCTTTTTCATGATGCGCCTCCTTTCAGGCGGGAGGCCGGTTCCCCATGTGTTGCACGGGAAAGGACCGGCGTGATGTCAGGGAGATAAACGGACGGCATGATCAACCGTGGAGCGTAAACTCAGGGTAGCCTTTGACGCCCATCTCGGGAATATCGAGGCCCTGGAGTTCAACCTCCTTGGGCACGCGCAGCGGGGTGATGAGGTTGCTGATCTTGAACCAGACGTACGCCATCACGAAGCCGAAGACGATGACGACACCGGCGTCAATGCATTGGGCCATGAGCTGACTGCTGTCACCATAGAGTATCCCGGCCACGTTTCCAGCCACGCCGTTCCAGTTCCCGCCGTACTCGCCGTTCGCGAAGATACCCACCGAGATGACGCCCCAGGTGCCATTCACGCCGTGGACGGAGATCGCGCCCACGGGGTCGTCAATGCCGCAGCGCTCGAAGAAGAACACGCTTTCGACAACGAGCACACCGGCAATGAGGCCGATGACCAGACCCGCCCACGGGCTCACGAACGCGGAAGGACTGGTGATGGCGACGAGACCCGCCAGCATGCCATTGCACATCATGGTCGGATCGGGCTTCATCCCCTTCCACATTAACCATAGCATGGAGGCGAAAGCTCCGCCAGCACTGGCCAACAGGGTGTTGACGACCGTGAAACTATTGCGCAGGTCCGCACCCGCCAAGCTGGACCCGGGATTGAACCCGAACCAGCCGAAGGCCAGGATAAAAGTTCCGATAATCACCATGGGGACGTGGTGAGCCGACAAAACCTGCGGCTTGCCATCCACGAACTTGCCGATGCGCGGGCCAATGGCCAGCGCTCCAGCCAGCGCGATAATCCCGCCCATGGCGTGGACGACTCCAGATCCGGCGAAATCCACGGCACCGTGGCCGAGACCCCAGTTGACGCCCATCTGCGCCAGCCAGCCGCCACCCCAAACCCAGTTGGCATAGAGACAGTAGGGCAGGGCGATCCACAGCCCGTAGATGATGAAGTTCTTCCACGACCAGCGCTCGGCCATGGACCCGGTGGGGATCGTGGCCGTCGTATCCATGAAGACCATCATGAAGAAGAACAGCGTCAGCACGCTCACGTCGTTGCAGCCATTCAAGAAGAATCCCTTCGTACCCATCAGACCGTATTTAAAGACGCCAGCAACCGCAGGGTCACCGCCGAGGCCGATACCCTGGTTGAGGATGGAAACTCCGGGTCCCAGCGGGTGATACCAGGGAGGCAGCCCCGGTCCGTTCCAGAGGTTGCCCCAGCCGAGGGCAAATCCGTAAACGAAGAAGCCGAGGCAGCCGAGGGGATAGATCATGAAGTTCATCGCCATGGTGTGGCCCGCGTTCTTGGCGCGGCACAATCCCGTTTCGACCATGGCGAAGCCGGCCTGCATGAACATGACCAAAAAGCCGGTGATCAGCGCCCACATGTGGTTGATGCCGAACATGTTGTGCACCACGCGGTCGTACACATCCGCCGTAGACATCTTGCTCGGCACGTCCCCCGCCGTATTGTCAGCGTTCTGGAGACTGCCCGGCGTGGCCCACACGCCGGCGTTGCCGCCGGTAGGATCGGGCCACAACGGCTTGCTGGGATCCGGGCTTTCAGCCTTGAAGTAGGGCGGTAAAGCCACGGGTGCCGGAGCGGCGGGTGCTGCCGCGGCAGCGGGAGCGGCAGGAGTCGCGGAGTCCGCGCCCACGCGGTACGGCAGAAGCAGGATAGCCAAGGGCAGAGCGGCCAACACCATGCTCCGAGTGATCCATCCCATCTTAAAAACCTTCCTCATTTTGTGTGCTCCTCGTCCGTGAATGGGATTATTTTGTAGATTCCTGCCACGCTGGCGCTAACCCTTCAAAACCCTTGAGCCGTAATCTTAGCAATCTCCGTGCCGCCTCTGAGACAAATCCCCGGCAGGCTACAAAGGCATTCGTCTCTGCAAGCGGGAGCACAAAGACTCATGGCTATGCGGGCGCCGCTGGATGGCGTAGCGCGGAATCGCGATTCAAATTTGCTTAAACCTCGGGTAGGTTGGCGCAAAATTGTATCAAGTTGGAGGCCGGGGCCTGAAACGCATCGAGCCCGGAAACCTCGGAAGCGATGCGCCGCGGATGGGTATAGAGGTTGAAGCCACCGCCGCGCAGGAAGCCGGCCAGGGTGAGGCCGCCCTGCTGGGCCAGGCGCAGCGCCAGGCTGGCGGGCGCTCCCACGGCGGCGATCATGGGGAGGCCCGCGCGCAGGGCTTTGTGGACGATTTCGGCTCCGGCGCGCCCGCTTACGGCGAGGATGGCCCGCGTGGCGGGAAGCTGGTTCAGGGATAGCAGCGCGCCCACGACTTTATCCACGGCGTTGTGGCGGCCCACGTCCTCGCGCAACAGCAGCAGTTCGCCCGCGGCGCTGAAAAGCGCCGCGGCGTGCAGCCCGCCGGTCTCCGTAAAAATCTTCTGCCGTTCGCGCATGCGCGCGGGCAGGCTTTGGAGCAACGCTCGCGCCACTCGGGGCTCATCCGCCAGCAGCGGCGGCCACGGCCCGGCGAAAACCCCCGCGGCGCTGCTGCGGCCACAGGCCCCGCACGCCGCGCTGGAGGCGGTGCGCCGCGTCGAAGCCGGCAATCCCTCAGTTGGCAGGCGGCGCAGCACCACCAGCAGGCGGTCCACCCTTTGGCCGTTTTCGCCAAGGCTGCCCGGCAACGGCCGGATCGCGGCGATGTCGCCGGCCCCACGCACCAGGCCTTCCGCATACAACAGCCCGGCCACGAGGTCCTCGTCTTCCCCCGGCGTGCGCAGCGTTATCGTCCAGGGTTCGCCGCTTTCCGCGCTGTCCTGCGCCGCGAGCAGGATTTCCAGCACCTCTTCCCCGGCCACCTGGTCATCGAGACTTGAAACGCCGGATGCCCTGAAAGCGCGCACCGGCCAACGGACGCTGGGGGCGGCTTCAGCGCTCACGGCCGCGCTTTCTCAATGCTCACGAAAACGTTGTAGTCGGGCACGCCGCAGCGGAGGTCCACGCGACCGCGGGGGATCAGCGCGTTGCCTTCGGGCCAGTGCACCTGGACGTTGCGCGGGCGGATGCGTGCGAGGCGCACGAAGCCGCGGATCTGTCCCGTCGGAGAGGTCAAAAGCACCGGGTCGCCCTGTGCCAAGCCATGCTCGCGGGCGTCGGCCTCGTTCATCAGCACATCCTCGCGCGCGGCGCCATTCAGGGGGTCGCGATCGTTCCAAAGCATGCTGTTGAACTGTTTGCCGCGCCGCGTGCTCAGGCGAAATTGGCCCTGTGGTGGTTCCGCGTGGGCGACGAGCGCGGGAAAGAAGCGCGCGCGGCCACCCGGGAGCGGGAAGTCCCAGCCGTCGCACAGGCGTTGTCCGCCCCATTGCACCATATCCCCCTGGCGGCTGAGCTTCTCGATGCCCGCGTAATAGGGCACCACGCGCCCGATTTCGGCGCGGATGGCGGCGGCGGTCTCGAAGCGCACGAGCCGCGCCTGCTCGGGACGCACGCGCGCGGCGAGTTCGCCGAAAACCTGCCACTCCGCGCGCGCCTCGCCCACGCGCCGGCCGGGGATCTCGGGGCTGAAGACGATGCGCCGCTCCGTGGTGGTCTCGGTGCCTCCGCCCGGTTGCTCATAGCGCGTGCTCGCGGGCAGCAGCAGCACGGTGCCTTGGGTATCCACCAGCATGGAGGGGGAAACCACGACGTCGTGGTGGACGCGCAGGGGGATGCGCTCCAGCGTTGCGCGCACGTGCTGGGGATCGGGAAGCGTCTCCATGAAGTTGCCGCCGGTGCACCACAGCATGTCGAGCTGGTCCGCCGCCGCGGCCTCCATCATCTGCAGGGCGAGCAGGCCCGGGGTCTCGGGCACCTTGAAACCCCAGAGCGCCTCCATCTCACGGGCGCCCGCGGCGTTCACGGGGCGCCGGCCCGGAAAGATGTCGGGCACGCAGCCCACTTCGGCCCCGCCCTGGACGCCGCTGTGGCCGCGGATGGGCACCAGGCCGCATTTCTCACGCCCCACCATGCCGCGCGCCAGGGCCAGGTTGATGAGCGCCTGCACGTTATCCACGCCGGCGGCGTGCTGGGTGAGGCCCATGGACCAGATGAAAACCGCCGTGCGCGCGGCGCGATACGTGCGCGCGAAGCGCGCCATCTCCGCGCGCGTGGTGCCGGAGTGGTGTTCCAGTTCCGCGAAAATCGCCGCCTCGATCTCCGCCTTGAGTTCCGCGAAACCGGCGGTGTGGTCGCGGATGAAGGCCTCATCCAGGCCGCCTTCCGCCAGCAGGATCTTGAGCACGCCCGTGATGAAGGCGCGATCCCCTCCCGTGTGCACCTCGTAGAACTCGTCGGCGATGCGCGTGCCGAAGATGGCGCTCTCCGCCACCGAGGGGATCCAGTAGCGCTCCAGGCCCGGCTCGCGGTAGGGGTTCACGACGACGACGCGCGTGCCCTTGAGCTTGGCTTCGTAGAGGTACTTGACCGAGACGGGCTGGTTGTTGGGCATGTCGCTGCCGAACAGTACCACCAGGTCCGACCCGATCCAGTCGCTGTAGGAGCAGGTGGAGGCGGATACCCCCAGGGATTGCTTGAGGGCCACGGTGCTGGGCGAATGGCAGATGCGCGCCGCATAGTCAATGTTGTTGGTGCCGAGGGAGCGCACGGCCTTCTGCGCGGCGTAGTAGTTCTCGTTGGTGAGCCCGCGCGAGGTGATGTAGTAGGCCGTGCGCTCCGGCGCGCTGGCGCGCACCTGCGCGGCCACTTCGCCCAGGGCTTCATCCCAACTGATGCGCGTGAAGCCTCGTTCACTACGGCGCCGGCGCAGGGGATGGGGCAAGCGGCCAAGCGCGCGCAGCCTGCGGTTGTTCCAGTTCATGAGCGGCCCCACGTCGGCCAGGCAGCCCGTGTCGAGGGCTGGGGCGGTGTTGAGTCGCAGGAGCTGCAAGCGCACCGCGCACAGGTGAACGCCTTTCAAAGTCCAATCCTTGAGCCCCGTGGTCCCCAAGGCGCAGCCGTCGCAGGTGCCGCGCGTCAGGATGCGCCAGGCGTAAGGGAGCTGGTCGCGATTCTCCCACAGCACCCGCAGCATGTCGCGAAAATGGTGCGGCTTGATGAGCCCAAGACCCGTCGGCCGCCATCCGGCCCAGTGTTTGGGGTTGATGAAACTCATGGCGGCAATCCTTTAAGCCGCCGATCCTATGGGCTGCTGCCCGGACGCCATCCCGCTAGGAGCGTCGGGGGCGTCAGAGCAAACCCTTAGAGCCTGTACTAGATGTTGAGCAACAGTACGCCAAGGCCGGCCATCAGTAATAGCGCTCCACTCAAACGGCCGCCTTGTGCACCGATCGGGGCCAGTTTCTCGATCAACACAAAGATCGTGATGGCGGCGATCCAGGTCAAGCTCATGACGCCGCCGAAGAACAGCAGCAGCATCAGTGCCCAACAACATCCGACGCAGTAAGAACCGTGCCATACGCCCATGCGCAGTGCGCCAGCGAGACCCGGCCGCCATTGGCGTGACAGGAATTCCGCTGGCGAGCGGCAGCGCTTCAGACAGGATTGTTTGAGCGACGTCCACTGATAAATGCCGGCCGCCACCAGGATCGCTGCGCCCAGCATCGGGCTGGTGGTCATCATCATGGGAGACAGCAGTGCGGTTTCCGCCAGCATCCATTGCAACAGCGTGGCCGCGAGGCTGAACGCGGTCCAGGCCAGCAGGTAACCGCCGGCAAACACGTAGGTGCGCGCCACGGGCGCATTTTGAGGATCACTCTTTCGCAGCACGGTGGCGAACAGTAAAAGAGTGGGTGCGGCGCTCGGCAACATCATGCCGACCATCATCACCGCCCACATCAGGAAGATCAACAGCAGATAGCGGCCGTCCCAGGTGCCCTCCATCATCCAGGCGGAAAGGCCGTCCATGGCGCCGTACATGTCCCGCGAGGCTGGCACGAGATAGAGCCAGGACAGCACGACGGCTCCGGCAAGACCCGCCAGCACGGCCAACCGGTCCCGCCTTAACAAGGCTTCCAACGCGGAAGCCGGGGCTCCCGTACCGCTACGAATTTCGCGGTTCAAATCAACGGCGCGCGCCAGCCGCTATCTCGTGACTCCATGAGTGCCCCAGTTGAGCTTCGCGATGTGAGCGTGTGTGCCCTTGAAGTCGAGTTTTATCGGCCCCGAAGTCTTGCCGGTCCCCGTCACGAACTCCGCTTCAGCGTACTCGAAGCCGGTTGGCAGAGTGACTCGTGCGCGGTGGACCTTGCCAGTGATCGGGTTTTTGATGGGTTCCGCGGACGCCTCGATGAGCTCCGGAACGCGGACGTGAGCCGTGCCGGCCTTCTGATCGATCTTCAGTTCGATGGGCTTGAACTGGGTGGGCAACGCGCTGCTCAGGGTGGTGCTGAACACTTGCGTAATCAGCGAGCCGGGATCTGTTTCCTTGCCTTGCACGACGGCCTCGATGGCCGCACGCTGTTTGGCGTTGGCGCGCTCGTCCACGATAGCCATGGCGATGCCGTTGCCCAGATGGATCGGGCCGGGCCAGGAAAAGAATCCCCCCCAGCGCAGGCCATCCAGCGGAACATCGCCGAAGTGACCCTTGTCGATTTGGACGAACACGTAAGCGCGGCAATCGCCATGTGTGGGGAGCGCATTGAACTGACAGGGACAGCCGACGTTGCAATTACAATTCGAGATTTGGATGCCCTGCATACGCCAATCTATATAAGCCATGGTTTACTCCTGGAAGTGATGCGGCTCCATGATATTCGCGGATCTACTTTTGAAAAGGATCAACGACACCCTCGAAAAGTAGCGGTCTCCGGTTTTAAGGCTGTTCGCTCTGTGCTGGCAGAACCCGAAGTCAATCCGCCTTCTTCTCTTGAGGAGCCGGAGCCGGGGCTGGGGCCGCTGCGGGAACCGCGGCTGCGGCGGGTGCCTCAGCGGCGGCGGGTGTCTCGGCTGGAGCGGCGGCCGCATCCGCCGGAGGAGGCTCAATTGAGAGCGCGCCGTGTTCCTGGGGGTTGAAGCCATCCGGCCACTGGGTTTTGTTGTCATACAGGCAGGTCTTCAGGTCCGCGCCTTCCAGGTTGGCTCCTTTGAGGTTGGCTCCCTGCAGACAGGCCGTCACTAGGAGGGAGCCGGAGAGGTCGGCGCCACTCAGGTCCGTCTCCATGAGGATGGCTCCCGACAGGTCCGCGCCCTTGAACTTGGAGTTCTTCAGGACGGATTTTGTGAAGATCGCCCCTTTGAGCCGCTTCTCGGAGAAATCCTGTCCCGACAGGTTCTTGTTGTCCTCGATCAGCAACGCCCCCCGGTCAGCCAGGTTGAACCCCTCCGGCCATTGCGTTTTCAGGTCATAGATAGCGTTAGTTAAAACGACGTCTTCCAACTTGGCACCGTGGAAATTGGCGCCTTGCAGGATGGCCGTATTGAGTTCGGCCCCGGAAAGATCCGCGTCGCTCAGATCCGCGTTCTTTAAAATGGCGCGCGACAGGTTGGCCTTGCTCAGGTTGGTCTTTTGCATTTTGGCGCTCGAGAAGATGGCGCCCGTCAGGTTGCGGCCCGCCAGGTCTTTTCCGGAAACATCCTTGCCGTCCATGACCAGGATGACGCCCGCGGCGGCGGCGTCGAAGTCCTTGGGCCATTGGGTATCGAGGTCGCAGATGGAATTGGTGAGCTTGGCGCCCTCCAGAATGGCCTCGGCGAAATTAGTTCCGTAGAGCAGCGTCGTCTCCAGGTTGGCCCCGGTCAGGTTGGCCTTGGTGAAATCCGCCCCGACGGGGGACGCGCCAGCCAGGTTGGCATTGCTCAGGTTGGCGCCCTTCAGTACGGCCTTGGTCAACAAGGTCCTGGACATATTTTTGCCGGTGAGATCCAGTCCCGACAGGTCTTTTTCAATCAGGTTAGCGTCCGGCTTTACGGCATCAAGGGAGACGGGATCGGCGGGGAGCGCGCGGGCGTGGCTCAACAGCAGGCAAACCGCCAGGGCGGCGAGTTTCGCGGGGTTTTTAATTGTTTTTTTCATGTGGATTCCTTTGTCTTATCGGCCCGATTATCTTGGGCGGCCCCATCTTGACAGGCCGCCGCTTTGCGGGTGGCGCTTTTTCTATTAAAGCGCTTTAGCATATTATAAGCGCCCAGTGGCTTCCGGTCAAGTTCCGCACGTGAGCGGCGCGTTTCAGCTTATGAGTTCCGCGCATCTTAAGCCAGATCCAGAAATCCAACTCAGCGCCCGAGCTCGTAGATCTGGAAGATTTTCGCGGCGCTCAGGGCCTTGCGGTAGATGCGGATGTCGTCCATGACCCCGCCAAAGCGGTTGTAGGCGATATTATTGGTGAAGCTGCCGATGGTGAACCTGTTGGTGCTGATGGCTTTGGTCGGGGTGCCGCTGCCCGTCGCGGAGGAGGTGTTCAGGACCCCGTTCTTATAGACCAGCACTTCATTGGTGGCGCTGGTATCAAAGACCAGGGCCACGTGGACCCAGGTGTTGGCGGTGAAGATGGTGGCCGAAGATCCCGTGAAGACGGTAGCAGCGTCGAAGGCCCACAGGAAAGTATTGCCACCGCCCGTGGTATTGTTGTAGATATAGAAACCATTGCCCGCGGTGCAGTTGGCGTTGTCGAACATGACGTCAACGCCCACGGGCGCGCCGTTGCTCTGCTTGGCCCAGAAACAGAGGGTCATGGGGCTGATGTTGTCCACGTCGCTCTGCATGTCCACATGGATCTTGTCGTCCACGCCGTCGAAGGTCAAGCCGCCGCCCACCTTGCCCGTGGCAGCGTTATTGGCGAAGGTGAAGTTGTACAGCCCCCCCGTGTGCCCCCGTCCGGTGGCGTCGGTGGCCAGGTTGCCGCTGCTCTCATTCAGGGTCCACCACGCCACCAGGTTGTCCGAGGAACTGAGCGTTCCGTTGTCGCTCATCGCGTTGATGTACCACTGGTTCCCCCCGCCGCTGATGATGTTCAGGAAGGAATAACCCACGGCACTCGTGGTGAGACCCACCTCGCCCATGTCGTCAATGAGGCCGCCATTATTGCCGGCGGAAACCGTCGCCGTGTAACTGCTGCCGAGCTTCTTGATCATGTACTGCCGGCCCGTGACGGAGGACGCCGTCGGCAGTTGCAGCACGATGTTGCCCCCCGCCGTGGGAGTATCGGCCAGGACGACGCTGTTGCCGGACAGGGTGGTGTTGGCGCTCACGGTCTGCGTCCCGAAACCCAGCGTTCCCTGGACGTGCAAGGTGGAATTGGCCGAGGAGGTGCCGAGGGTCACGTTGCCGCTTTGGATATAGGCGTTTCCCTGGACGTGCAGGTTGGTGGAGGGTGTCGTGGTGCCGATGCCCAGGCCCGTGGTGGTGACGGCGTAACTGGGCGTGCCGCTGTTGCTGGGATCGAACTTGATATTGCCGGAGCTCACGATATCGCCGAACAGCCACGAAAAAGAAGCGGCCAGCGACAGAGCCAATATCAATAACGGAAGCCCCGCGCCCGCTCCCCGGTCCTTACACTGCTGCTGCCTGCCGTTCATGAACCGCGTTTGAACCCTCGGAGAATCCGGAAAAAAACGCAAAAACAACCGCGAGGCATTATAGAGAATCTTGCGTAATCTCAATCCCGCGAGCGATCACCGCGCCGGCGACCTCCGCGGGCCCGCGGCCCCCGGGGAGGCGGCCGGATCTTCCGCATCCGGCGCGCCTCTATCCGCGCTCTTCAACCCTCGCTATTCACGCCGCCGGGCAGCACGGCGGTCCAGGCGGCGGCGTTCTGGAGCTCAGCCACCCTTATCTTGCCGCCGTAGATGCGCGCCAGCAACCAAGCGCCGCAACCCACGGCCAGGGCGGTGCCGACGATGACCCTCGTCCAGTCGAAGACGAAGATGGCGTTGGTCCAGAGCACCAGGCCCAGGCACGATCCGATGCCCAAAGCCGAGTTCCAGAGCAGGTTGCCCGTCGAGGGTTCGCCCGCGGCGGGTCCGCCGGCCAGCGCACGGAAGCGGTTCCAGAGTCCGGGGGGCCGGCAGCGGCGGTAGAAGTTGATCAGCGTTTCATC
>JAHFOS010000065.1 GCA_023261545.1 bacterium | reverse complement strand
TTTCTCGGAGCGAGGCATTCCAGAGCGCTTCGTGCAGGACAATGTCTCTTTTTCGCGCCGCGGCGTGGTGCGCGGGCTGCACTTCCAGTATCCGCATGATCAAGGCAAGCTCGTCAGCGTGCTGGAGGGTGAGGTCATGGACGTGACCCTAGATTTGCGCCGCGGCTCGCCCACCTTTGGTAAGTGGGAGATCGTGGAACTCTCGGTGGCCAACCGCCGCCAGCTCTACATCCCTCCGGGCTTCGCCCACGGCTTCCAGGTCACGAGCGAACAAGCGGTTTTTTTCTATAAATGCACCGACTCCTACCATCCCGAATGCGAGCAGACCGTATTGTGGAACGACCCCGATCTCGCCATTCCCTGGTCCATCCAGCCGGCGGAGACCTCGGCCAAGGATGGCGCCGCCAAGCGCTTGCGCGATTTCGGCCCCGACCGCCTGCCGGCGTGGTCGGCCACCTGAAGGCCCCGTGCACGTCAAGGAGGATATCAGCTACCTAAAGGGCTGGCTGGCGAACGCGGCGCGGCGCGCTCGTGAGTTGAGCGAACTCGCGCATCGGCGTAACGCCCGGACGGTCTTCACCATCAGCAGCACCGCCAAGCCGACGCCGCGCCGGCGTCCGTATCTCACGCCCCTCCGGCAGAACAGCCTGTGCGTCTATTCGGGAGCGGTGGTGTTCACCCAGGTGCAGGCCGTCCTGCTATGCCGCTGTCTCGACGGCGTGGTGGATTACGTGCTGGTGGACGCCGAAAAAAAAATTCCCATCATCCTGGAGCCCGACGCGGCCCTGCTGGAAAAGGACGACCGCGAGCGCATGGCCGGTCTCAGCCACACCGTCCTGGGCACGCACTCGGGAAACCTGACACAGGCCTGCCATGATCACGTCGTCAAAAGCCGCTTTTACGAGTTCAAACCCAATGACCTCACCGCCAATGCCGTCTGGCACCTCATCTCCAAAAAACTGCAATTCCTGAGCGGGCGCCGCTTCGCCATCATCGGCTGCGGCAATATCGGCTTCAAACTGGCCCTCAAACTACTGGAGAGCGACGCCACGGTGAACCTGGTGCGCCGCGACGTCCACGCGGGCTTCCATCTCGCCAACACCATGAACATGATTAAACCGGCCTCCACTCTGGCCCACGCCAACTTCACCACCGACGGGCTCAAAGCCGCCTACCGCTGCGACGCACTCATCGGCTGCAGCAGCGAACCGGAGGTGGTGACCTGGGAAATGGTTTCCGCCATGCGCCAGGGGGGCTTCGTAGTGGACGTGGGCAAGGGCAACCTCACGCCCGAGGCCATCGAGAACAGCTTGGCCCACGGTTTGGAAGTCATCCGTGCCGACATCACCGCCGCCCTGGACGGGGAGATCGTCACCATCATGCGCAATGAAAGGCTGCTGGAAGAAGAGATGGGCCGCCGCGGGCATCACGGATTGATGCTCATCTCCGGCGGGGCTTACGGGCGGGCGGGCGATCTCGTGGTGGACAAGGCCGTGAAGCCCAAGACCTTCTTCGGCGTCAGCAATGGCCGCGGTGATTTGAAGCAGGTTTCGGAGTACACGACCGCGGATCGGCGCGCTATTAAAAAGCTACAGCAGTGGATCGCGCGCCCTTGAACCCGGCAACGAACCTGGAGTCCCTGCAGTTCGACCAGTACCAGCGGTACCGGAACGCGGCGGACCTCATCAGGACCTTTCGCGGCCCAGGACAAAATTTTTCTGTTTTGGAGATCGGCGCCGGTCCCGGCGGGCTGCTGGAGGCTTTTTCACCCCAGGACCGCGTCCATTACCTGGATAAAGAGCTCCCGCCGGGTCGCGGCGGCGATGCCAATTTCATCCACGCCGACATCCTCCGCAATGGCTTGCCAACCGCTGCCTATGACATCACGCTGGCCTTGGACGTCTTCGAGCACATCGCACCGCCAGACCGGGCCCTTTTCCTCCAAGAGCTCACGCGCCTCAGCCGCAAGATGGTGATCCTCTGCGCGCCCTTCGCCACGGCGGGAGTGGAGGAGGCTGAGGTGCGGGTCAACGACCACTACCGGCTGCTGGCCGGACGGGATTTCTCCTGGCTCTGCGAACACCGCGAGCACGGGTTGCCGGACCTCGGGGAAACCGCCCGCACGCTCGCGGGGCAGGGACTGGGCGTGCTGAGCTTTGGCCACGGCAACCTGAAAGTGTGGGAAGACACGATGCGCACGCTGTTGTTCATCCACCACCATGGCAACCAGCCCCGTTTCCTCGATGCGGTGAACGGCTTTTACAACCACTGCATCCATCCCGTCGATCGCACCCCACCCTGTTATCGGCACTTCCTCGTCGCCGTGCGCGACTGCGAACCGGCGCGCGCGCGCTTACAGGGTTTCATCGAAGGCCCCGGTTCCAGAGGTGGTGGTATCAACAACGGGGCCGAACTGACCCTGCACCGACTTCCGAGCGTTTATCACTCGACCTTTGCCGAGGAACGCTGGCGGGACATGCTGAGCCATCACCTCGAAGAGCTGCATGGCGCCCTGAGCATCGTGAGCCGCCACCTGGCCGGCGGGGAGGCCGTTGAAAGGCTGACCCGTGAAAACGAACAATTGCGGACGGAGGTCGAGCGCATGCGCACCGAAATGGGGCGCAGCCGCGCGGCGCAATCTCAAGCCGAGGATCGCGCCGGGATGGCGGAGAACACCATCCGCCATCTGCAGCTCCACCTCGATCAGACGCGCGCGCTCGCCGACAGCCTGCGGCTTTCGCGCCGTCTGACGCGGCACATGCGCGGACTGGGCCGGCTCTGCGAATTCGCCCTGTGGTCCTCGCGTCAACTGCTGGATCCCCGTGCTAGCCCGCAGACCGCGCGCAAAGTGCTGGAGGTGCTGCAAAATCAAGGCATGAAAGGGTTGCTGCGCAAGTCGCGCGAGAAATTTACCCAACAGGATCTGCCCGCTGCCGCCCCTGGATTACCTGCTCGGCAACGGGAACACCTTTACACGAGCTATACGCGCCACAACGCAATCTCTCCCCCCGCGCGCGAACTGCTGATTGAGGCGATGAAAACGTTCCGCCGCCGCCCGCTCATCAGTGTGCTGATGCCGGTGTACAACGTGGAACCGCGCTGGCTCAACAAGGCCATCGGCTCCGTGCTGGCTCAAATCTACGACAACTTCGAGCTGTGCATCGCCGACGACGCCTCCACCCGCGAAGATACGCGCGCGGCCCTGCGCCGCTACGAGGGCCATCCCCGCGTCAAAATTGCCTGGCGCGAGCGCAACGGGCACATCTGCGAGGCCAGTAACAGCGCCGCCAGCCTGGCCAGCGGTGAAATGCTGGCCTTCATGGACAACGACGACGTGCTGGAGGAAAACGCTCTCTTTGAAGTGGCGGGACTGCTGGAGGAGCACCCCGAGACGGATCTCATCTATTCGGATGAAGACAAAATAGACGTGGAGGATCTCCGCTACGACCCGCAGTTCAAACCGGACTGGTCCCCCGAACTCTTCCTCTCCTATAATTACGTTAACCACTTCACCTGCCTGCGGCGCGGGATTTTCGAGACGGTGGGCGGTTTTCGCAAGGGCTTCGAGGGCGCGCAGGACTACGATCTGTTGCTGCGAGTGGTGGAAAAGACCGACCGTATCCGCCATATTCCCAAAGTCCTTTACCACTGGCGGGCGGTCCTTGGGTCCACGGCGCGCGACGCCCGCGACAAGCCGGTGATGAGCCGTTCCGCCCTGCGGGGACTCGAAGAACACCTGCGCCGCCGCGACCTGGCGGCGCGCATCTACAAACCGCGCTTCGCCGAATCCCTGGGGTTGCCCCTGCACCTGCTGGACTGGCCCGACGAGGGTCCGAGCGTGGCCATCATCATCCCCACCCACAACCAGCAGCGCCTGCTCAAGGCCTGCATTGAATCCATCCTGAGGCTAACCACCTACCGCAACTATTCCATTCTGGTCGTGGACAACGACAGCGACGAACCGGCAAGCCTCAAGTACCTGGCGGACCTGCCGCAACAAGGGGTGCGCGTCGAGCGCATCAGCAACGAAGGCCGGCCTTTTTCCTTCAGCCGCATCAACAACCTGGCGGTGGCGCGCGTGGACGCCGAGTTCGTCCTGTTCCTGAACAATGACATCGAAGTGCGGGAAGGCCGCTGGCTCTCGCGCATGGCGGGCTATCTGAGCCTGCCGGGCGTGGGCGTCACCGGCGCGCGCCTGCTCTTCCCCAGCGGCGCCCTGCAGCACGCCGGCGTGATCATGTGCATGCACGGCGGCGTGGTTCCCGATCACGCCTTTTTGCACCAGGACGGCGCGGCCGTGAGCTATTATTTCATGGCTGAGTCCGCCCGCGACTGTTCCGCCGTGACCGGCGCCTGCCTGCTCACGCGCCGGAACGACTTTATGGCTGCAGGCGGATTCGATGAGGAGACTTTCCGTGTCTCCCTGCAGGACGTGGATTACTGCCTGAAGCTGGCCGCTCACAACTTGCGCACGGTGTATGTGGCCGGGGCCGAACTCCTGCACCACCAATCCGCCACGCGAGCGGCGGAGGACGACCCTGGGGAACTCGCCGGTCTGCGCCGCAAGCACGCGACGTCCGTGGATCCCTATTATAATCCCAATCTCTCACGGGAGGTTTCCTATCATTCGGGCACTGACTGTATTCATACAGACTGGCGGCGATACTTGCGGCGGCCGCTCAAGGCGCTTATTTTCAGCCATAACATGGAGCTGGCCGGAGCACCCAAGGCCATGGCCGACCTGGCGCGCGGCCTCAAAAACCTCAAGGATGAATACGCCGTGGAGTTCATCTCTCCCGCGGAAGGATCGCTGAAGCGCTATCTGGATCGCGACGCCATCACTTGGCGCACCCTGGACCTGGGAACGCGCAACATCGCCGCCGGTTGGCGATCCCGGGAAAATTACGAGATCACGAAACGCACCCTGCTGAATTTCATCACCGAACAGCAACCCGGCGTGGTCATCGCCAACACCCTTTATGGGTTCTGCGCCGTCAAGGCGGCCAAAGCCGCCGGCGTCCCAGCCCTGTGGGTGATCTCCGAAAGCCTGCGCCCCGAAGACCTCGGACGGGTGCTCGAACCCTTCGCCGCCGAGGATTGCCTGCGCGCCTTCTCCTCGGCCTACGCCGTGATCTTCGGATCCCGCGGCACACGCGCGGGCTATGAGGCTCTCAACGCCCGCAACAATTTCCATGTGATCCACAACGGCTTGGAGCACGCGCTCATCAACGAGTTCCGTACCGCCTGTGACGCTGGCCATGCGCGCACTCATGTCGGCGCGGACGCGCAGCGAACGCTGTTCCTGATGGTCGGCACTATCTGCGAACGCAAGAACCAGGCGGTCATCGTGGAAGCGGCGAAGATCCTCGCGCGCAAGCGCCGGGACTTCGCCTGCCACCTGGTGGGGGCCAACGAGCTTGTGGCGGGGCCCTACCTCCAGCGCATCCGCGCCGACGTGGCGACGGCGGGCCTGGAGGACGTGGTGAAGCTCATACCTGACACCGAGGAACTCTTCTGGCACTACCGTTCCGCCGACGTTTTCTTCTTCTCGTCCACCAGCGAATGCTATCCCCTGGCCACCCTGGAGGCCATGGGCTTCGGTTTGCCCATCATCACCACGCCCTGCCTGGGCGTCACCGAACAAGTGCGCAGCGTCAATGCCCTGTTCTTCGAGCCTCGGGACGCCGCCGCCTTGGCAGGCCACATGGAGCGCCTGCTCGCGGACAACGAGTTGCGCCAGCGCATGGGCCGGAATTCGCGCAGCATCTTCGAGTATCTGCCCACCTTCGAGGAGATGGTGTCTCGTTTCCGTGATCTCACTGTCGCGGCGTGGCTGAACCGTCCCGCCTGAGCATGAGGAAGCAAAAGAGTCTGCCGCACTTGGACAGCCGGCTCTTCTGGTGCCTGGCCGTGATCTTGGCGCTGCTGCGCTTAGCCTTCACAGCGGATGCGACGGTGCACATGGTCTATTCGCCTCATGACGACGGCCTTTACGTCTCCCGGGCCTTTCATCTCCTGCGCGGCGAGGCCTTTGGCCCCTACGACGCCCGGTTGCTGGTCAAGCTGCCCGGCCTCTCCCTGTGGCTGGCGGGGTTGAGATGGCTGGGCATTCCCTACCTGCTTGGATCCGTGACCTTCTACATTGCCGTGGGCGCGTATTTCATCCGCGCCCTGGAGCACTGCGGATTCTCCAGGATATTCTTACTCCTCTTGTACGTGCTCCACCTTTTCAATCCCGTCAGCCTCGATCATCAATGCTACCGTGTGCTGCGAGAATCCCTCTCGCTGAACCTCATGTTCCTTTTTTTCGGCGCGATGATTTTCTTGCTGCAGGAAGCGGGCCGGCGCGTTCCCTGGCTGCACCTGGCCGTTTTGGGTGCGGCCTTCTCCGCCAGCCGCCTGGTGCGCGAGGAGGACGTCCTGCTTGCGGCACCCCTCGCGCTCTTCGCCCTCATCTGGCTGTGGAAAGCCAACGGATCCAGGTGGCGCGGGGCTTGGCGACCGCTCCGCCTGCTCCTGGTGCTGTCGCCTTTTCTCTGCGCGTGGGGAACGGAGGCAGGACTGCGACGCTATATCCACAGACACTACGGGGCTCCCTTGTTGCACGATTTCGGCGAGGGCGAGTTTCCCAGGCTCATCGCGGCCATGCGCGGGGTGCGCAGCGCCCGTGTCAATCGTCACGTCTCGATCACCCAGGAAGCGCTCGGCAAGCTGAGGCAGGCGGTCCCGCGTTTGGCGCCCGTCATTGATCACCTGCCGCCACCCGGTCCTCAGACTTATTCCGCGGTCCGTTTTGGCGTCAAGACTGAGTGGACCAGCGGCTATCTGTTCTTTTGGATCAAGGACGAGGCCTTCCGGGCCGGGCTCACCCCGGACCTGGCCTCTGGACAGGCCTTTTTCCGTAACGCCCGCATGGACATCGAGCGTGCCGCCGCCGAGGGTCGCCTGGACTGGCGCAAAAACGGCGAAGGCCTGATCCCGCCCTTCGACTGGCGCTGGTTGCGCGACTTTTTGCGCGAGGGAGTGCTGCTCATGCAGATGTCCTTGAGCTCTCCCGTAGGACTGCCCGGACCGCCACCGCCCGCCTACGCCGTAGCGGCGGATTACGGCAGGATGTACCAGGCCGTCACCATGACGCATTATTTCGACAGCGCTCTGCACGAGGAGAACTCCTACGAGGCATGGCGCACCCAGTCCCAGGAGCTCTACCTCGCTCTGCGTTATTGGCTGCGCTATCCCGACGTTGCGGCCACTCGTGATTTCGGCCCGGGCATCGGCAGCGTGGCACGGCTCGGTGCCTTGGAACACTACGAGCGGCACGGGAAATATGAAGGTCGCATGCTGACGCCGCCAGGCAGCGGTCCCAGAGAGTCGGTCGTCACGGTTCAGCCTCCTTCCTGGAAGCAGCAATGGCTGGATTTCTACCTGCGCTGGGACAATGTTATTGAGACCGTGTTCCTGGCGGCTCTACTCGTCCGGATTTTCTTTCTCCTGTGCACCCCCCTGGACGCCTTGGAGTGGACGACCCTGCTGTTTCTAGCACTCACCCTGCTGCGTTGGACGGCGTTGGCCCACGTGAGCGTGACCATGGGCACGCTCGACGTGCGCCTGATGTTCTCCACCTACGCGGGCTTCATCCTTTTCGGCGCCGCGTTCAGCTTTCGAACGGCCCGTGAGCTTGTGGCGCAATTGCACACCCCCGCCGCAGCCCCTGTTGCGCCTCCCACTCTATTCTCTCCACCCTCGCCATGAGACAGCACCTCCTTCCCGCGCTCTTGATCCTGGCTTCTCTATGGCTTGAAGTTCATGCCGACTCTGAAAAAGGCAAGCTGTTCTTCCCCCTGAACGCCCCTCCGGAACTGGCCCGCTACAGCCAGTTGTTTGAGAAACCCGCCATCCTGGCCTTGGCCTTGGAGAACGCCGGGGTTCCCTACAAGCTGCGGTCCCGCCTTAAAATAAAAAGCGAAAAGGAGCTGGTGATCCAGAGTCCCAACTACGACGTCACCGTGAAATTCGTGAACCATGAGGGGGAATCCTATGCCTACGACGTGAGTATTTCCGGCGGAGTTACCCTGGGGCAAAGCCTCACTTTGTGCGCCCTAGCCAATTTGTCTCATCTGAAAGACGGTACGCTGACGGCCAACATTCGTCTGCCGCTCGGTGACGTGTGGCCTGACTTCCTCACCGAGCCCATCCGTGTGAAAGCCCAATTGGCCATGAATACAGGGGCCCCTGACCAATTGTTGAAATACCTCCAGGGACTAGGGGTGCCACCCGGGGACGCCCTGGCCCCCACCATCCTGGCGGACGCCTACAGCCGCGGTACCCCTGGAGGAGGCCTGGCCCCCGAACCCGGCGATATCGGCCCCTTTTCAGATCGCATGCTGGCCCTGTTCACCCTCGCCCTCTGGGGGGCAGGCGTGCCGCTGCTGATCTTAACGGCTTTCCGCCTGCGGTGCCGGGGTGCCGCGCCCGTTCCAGGCCGGGATCGCGCCTAGACCGATCCTGATAGCCTCAAGCCGGCGCTATCGTTGTCAAAGCGCCGGTTACTTCACAATAGCGGCCTTTTGGAGACGCTGGTTTGAAAAAAAAGGTCGTGCTGCTGCTCCTGATGCTCGGAGCCGGCGTCCTGGTCTTCAGTCTGAAGAGTTGTGGATTTTTCGATCCTGAATCTTTCAGGCTTTTTTTCAGCTTCCTGGCCGTCCACCCCTTTATCTCGCCCCTGCTGTTCTGCGCCGCTTACGTCCTGCTCGCCGTGTTCCTGATCCCTACCCTGCCCCTCAACCTGGGCGCGGGGGTGCTCTGGGGGGCGACTTTGGGAAGCTTGTTTTCAATTTTGGGCACGATGCTAGCTTCCGTGGCCTCTTTTTCTATCGCGCGCTACCTTTTCCAAGGGCGCTTCCGGCAGCGTTTTTCGCGGGGAATGTGGGCCGCGATCCTTCAGGATGTGGAAAACAACGACTGGAAGGTCATCGCCTTCACCCGGCTCAATCCGGCCTTTCCCACCGGCTTGCTTAACTACTGCTATGGCGTGACGTCCATCCCCCTGGGGAAGTACACCTGGACCACCCTGCTTTTCATCGCCCCGGCCACCGTCGTCATCGCCTACCTCGGCAGCTTCCTGGGCGACTTCTACCTCCGGGGGCGGAGCCAGGAGATTATGAACCGCGTGCTCGTCATCTCCATGGCCGTGGCGGTCCTGGCTCTGTTCAAGTACATGGCCAACCGGCACGGGCTGGCCAAGGCGGCGGCCTCCCACAGCGGCATCCCCCTCGTTGAGGAAAACAGGTGAAAAAAACGCTCGTCGTCCTCACGCTCAATGAAATAGACGGCATGCGGGCCGTCATGCCCCAGGTGCAGAAGTCATGGTGCGACCAGATCATCGTCGCCGACGGCGGCTCCACCGACGGCACCATCGAGTACGCCCGGGAACAGGGCTACGATGTGCATATCCAATCCAAGAAAGGCATCCGCCATGCTTACCTGGAGATCCTGGACAAGATCCAGGGCGAGATCGTGCTCACCATCAGCCCTGATGGCAATTGTCCCCTCGAGTTCATTCCCGAGCTGTTCCGCAAGATAGAAGAGGGTTACGACCTGTGCATCGGATCGCGTTACAAGGGCAGCGCGGAAAGCCAGGACGACGACGTCATCACGGGCTTCGGGAACTGGCTTTTCACCCACACGGTGAACCTGCTCCATGGCGGGCACTACACCGACGTCATGGTTATTTACCGCGCCTTTCGCAAAAGCCTCATCTACGAGCTGGATCTGCACAAGGAGGAGTCCTACCTCCTGCCCGAACGCCTCTTCAACACCATCATTTGCTGGGAGCCACTGATGTCCGTGCGGGCCGCCAAGCGCAAGCTCAAGATCTGCGAGGTGGCCGTAGGCGAACCCCCGCGCGTGGGCGGCGAACGCAAGTTGCAAATCTGGCGCTGGGGCGCCGCCTACTACTTCCAGTTCTGGCGCGAACTCTTTTATTGGCGTTGAGACCGGGAGGGAGCGGAACTCGCCCGCCTGACTCTGATTTTGAGTTTTCTAAGGCCTGAGAGACCGCCCCGCGAAATAAGCGCGCGCCCGTTCCAGCCGCTCGGGCGTCCCGATATCGTAGAGCGCCGCGTTCACGAGGTAGCCCGCGACCCCCGTTTCCAGCAGGGTGGGAAAAACTTCACGCTCCAGGGAGCACGGCTGACCGGCGGGAATGCTGGCGAACACCTCGCGGGAGAACAGATAGATGCCGGCGTTGACCCGGCCGCGACCGGCGGTGGTCTTTTCCGCGAAATTGCGGATCCAACCCGCGTCGTCCATTCGCACCCCGCCGTAATCGGAAGCGTCGGTCACCTCGACCAGCGCCAGGGAAGCGCGGGCTTTGCGGCGGCGATGGCTCTCCAAAAAATTCTTGTAGTTGATGGCGCAGTAGGAATCGCCATTCATGGCTAGGAAAACTTCGCTGCGGACACGGGACTCCGCGAGCTTAAGCGCCCCGGCGGTTCCGAGAGGGCTCGTTTCTTCGCTGAAGACGAACTCGGCGTCACGGCGGTTGGAGTAGTGTTCGCGGATGACCTGGGCGCGATACCCGGAGCTGAAGATGATGCGGCTCACGCCGGTGGCGATGAGATCGTCCACCAGATAATCCAAGAAGGGGCGGCCATTCACCTCGACCAAAGGCTTGGGGAGCTGGCCCAGGACCGTTTTGAGGCGCGTGCCCAGGCCACCGCAGATCAGGATTGCGTCGGGCATTTCCATCATGTTGTCTCCGAAGGGACGTCGCCTATTTTCCATGGCGAAGAAAGCAGGTGCGACACGGCCACAGCGAGATCACAGACCACATGCTGGGCCTGGGTTTGATCGCGATGTTCCCAGCCATGCCCGGTTTCAACCAGGTAGGTGCGCATCCCCATTTTCAGGCCAGCCTCGATGTCTGAATTTTTGTCGCCGATGAGCACGCAGTCCCGAGCCCGCCAGCCGTGGGCCGTGAGCGCGGATTCGATGAGCGCGGTGCCCGGTTTGCGGCAGTCGCAGTCGCGGGTGTAGCGAGGAACCACACCTTCGGGATGGTGCGGGCAGTGGCGGATATCCGCCACGGAGACCTGTTGACGGCGCATGGCTTCGACCATGGCATCGGAAAAGGCGAAGTACTGCTCTTCGGTGTAAAGGCCCTTGGCGATACCGGCCTGGTTGGTAACAATGCAGATCGGGATACCGGCCTCGTTCAAGCGACGCATGGCCGCGAGGCTGCCCGCGATGAAGGCCAGGTCGGCGATGCGGTGCAGGTGATCCCCTTCCTGCACGATGACGCCGTCGCGATCCAGAAAAACGGCCGCCGGAGCACGGCGAAGGGCTGGAGAGGTCAACGGCGCACCCTCCGGTCGAAAGCGAAGTCTTCGCTTTCGCGGGTCAGACAGGGATGGTAGTAGGGGTCGCGGTTGAACACCTCCTCGCCCCAACGGCTTTTGCAAAAAGCGAGTTCTTGGTAATAGAGCTTCACCTTTTCCGCGGTGTCCTCGTATCCGCGGCTCAGGGATTCGTGGTGGTAGAGTTCAGCGTAAGGCGTGAAAACGATGCGCAGGCCCTGCGCGCGGATGCGCAGGCACAAGTCCACGTCGTTGAGGGCCACCGCCAGGCGTTCCTCGAAACCGCCCAGCGCCATGAAAACCTCGCGGCGCATCAGCAGGCAGGCCGCCGTCACCGCCGACAGGTTGTGGGGAACGAGCAGGCGGCCGCCGTAACCCGCCGCGGCGCGCGGGAAGTGCTTGTGGCCATGGCCGGCCAGTCCGCCGAGCCCCAGGATGACGCCGGCGTGCTGAATCGTCTCGTTCGGGTAATAGAGCTTCGCGCCCACGGCGGCGACGGCGGGGATTTCGAGGTAACCGGCCATCTCTTCCATCCATCTTGGTGTGATCACCTCCACGTCGTCGTTCAGAAACAGCAGATAATCTCCCGTCGCTTCGCGGGCGGCGCGGTTGTTGAGAGCCGAGAAATTGAAGGGCCGCGCGTCATCTAGGACGCGCACCCGCGCCCGCGCGCGCAGCTTCTCCAGAAGATCCAGGGTTTCAGGGCGCACCGAACCGTTGTTGACGACGATGATCTCGTAGTCAGGGTAGGTGGACTTCGACAGTACGGACTCCACGGCCTGGCGCAGTGACGCGGGCTGATCGCGCGTGGGAATGATGATGGAGATCCGGCGCGGAGAACGGATCTCGAGGATCGGATGAAAGGTTCCAGGCAGCAATCTTTCTTCGACCTGCTGGCCGAGACCGCGGCGCGCCAAGGCCTCTAGCACCAGACTGAGACGCGCTGCGGCCAGCCACGCGGAATTTTCCGCGCCGGTTTGGCGGCGATGATAGAGCACGCGCGCGACATGGTGAACTCGATCGGTGCGCTCCGCTAAGCGCAGCAGCAAGTCATAGGTTCTTTCCACAGCTATTTCCTCGCGAAAACCGCCGATCTCCAGGAAAAAATCGCGGCGCACCGCCAGCAGGCTTCCGGTGTACATGGCGCTCAACAGGTATTCCGGCGACCAGTCCGGCTTGAAAAGCGGCGCCACGCGCTGGCCTGTAGAGTCAAGCTGATCCTCGTCAGAGTAAATCGCATCCGGCGCTGGCTGGCGTTGGGACGCCACAGCCAGGTGATGCAGGGCATCCGGGGAAAGTTCAACGCCGGGCTCCAGAATAACGAGATAGGCGCCCTGGGCAGTTCGGGCGGCGGCGTTCAGCGCCGCGGGAAAATCTGCAATCGCTGGCGTCGCCCGAAAACGGGCGCGCAACGCAGGGTGAAGAGCCTCCGGGGAGACGTTCCAGCATCCGGGCACCAGCAGCTCCCATTCCTCATAGGTTTGCGGAACAGTGGCGCGCAGCGTGGCGCCGAAGGCTTCGGACTTTCCTTCCTCGGCAGGAATCAGCAAAGAAAACTGCGGCCGTTCCCTTAGCGCCGCGAGTTCGCGCCGGCAAGCCTCGGCGCTAAGTTCGGGCTCCGGACGGTAGTTGACCCAATCCGGCGGACCGCCGCGCGGCACCACCCGGAAGCTGCGCAGCCGGCTCAGGGTGACCGTGAAGCCATCGCGGCGCACGAGCTTCACGACACGGTCCAGGATTTCCCCGGCGCTGCGGCCACGGCACAGCGCGCACAAAAAACGCAACCGCTGCGCCAGGCGTTCCCCTAAAACCGGTGTCCGGGACGTCTTCAACGGCTCCTCAGCCTTCATGATCTCCGGAACGCACCCGCCACTCGTGCTCCAGGTGCACGGTGCCCTCGGTGAAATACTCCGCCTGCACAGTGAAGCTCTTTTCATTCAGGCGATAATCGAGCTGCACCAGCCCGCGATCCTTGAAGATGCCGACGTCGAGAAAATAGGTTCCGGACAGCAGCGGCAGGCGCGGCAGCAGGTATTCGACGGTATGCACGCCGCGCGTGTTCGGCACTTCCACGCCGTCCAGGCTGGTGTTCGGGCCGAAGATGTAATGGCGCTGGCGATCGTAGATGGCCACTCCCAGCAGGAACCCGGGGATGGATTCTTCCAGAATCTCGTAGGTCACCGCCACGCGAAAATCACCGAAGACGTGGATCTCGGCGGCGCTGGCCTCCACCTTTACGATACGCGCCACCAGCAAGGGCGCTGCTGGTGCCGCGGACTCAGCCGTAGGCGCAGCCGGGATCGCTTGGCGGTGGAGGTGATCGAAATAGTGATCGGCCACGCTGCTCACCGGTCCTTGCTCGACCAACTGGCCGCCTTCCAGCCACAGCGCGGTCTGACAGAAGCGCTTGATCTGCTCCACGGCGTGGGAGACGAAAAGAATGGTGACGCCCGCTTCCTGGAGCCCGCGCATGTGATCGATGCACTTCATCTGGAAACGGATGTCGCCCACCGCCAGGGCTTCATCAATGAGCAGGATATCCGGGCGCACGTGCACGGCCACCGCGAAGGCCAGGCGCACCACCATGCCGCTGGAATAGAACTTCACGGGTTGCTCCAGGAAATCGCCGATCTCCGCGAAGGCCGCGATCTCTGGAAAACAGCGCGCGGTCTCCTCGCGGCTCAGGCCCAAAACGGCGGCGTTCAGGTAAACGTTTTCTCGGCCCGTGAACTCGGGATTGAAGCCGGCGCCGAGTTCCAGCAGGCCGGCGATGCGGCCCGCCGCGATGACACCGCCTTCGTTGGGCTCAAGGGTTCCGCATAGGAGTTGCAACAGGGTGGATTTTCCCGAGCCGTTGCGGCCCAGCACGCCGCAGCTCTCTCCACGGTGCAGTTCGAAGGAAACCCCGCGCAACGCCCAGAATTCGCGGAAATAACGGCGGCGACGATGGAAGAACTGCTTGAGGCGGTCGGCCGGACGGTCGTAGAGGTGATAGCATTTGCCGAGCCCGTTCACCCGCAAGATAACCGGGGCCAGGGCGACGGATGCCGGTGGCGGCGTGGCGGATCCCACGCTGGCAAGATCCATCAGAGCACGTCGCCGAAACCCCGGCGCGTTTTCTGGAACCAGGCGAAGCCAAGGTGACAGACGGCGAGTCCGGCGCAGCAACTTGCGCCGTAAGACGTCCAGGAAGGCAGCGTGCCGAAGAGCAGCAGTCCGCGCGTCATCTCCACGAGAAAGCTGAGGGGATTCAGCAGCATCAGGCGGCGAAACGGCTCCGGCACCGACTCCAGGGGGTAGAAGACGGGACTCAGGAACATCAGCACCTGCATCAGGAGGCCGACGATGTGCGTCGTGTCCCGCAGGTAAGCCCCCAGGGAAGCGAGGAACCAGCCCAGACCCAGGCAGAAGAGGGCCAGGGGAAGGAGCGGTAACGGCAGCAGCAAGGCGGTCCAGGGGACGCTACCTTCGAGCAACAACTTGAAGGCCAGGAGCACCGCGGCGGCGGCGGCGAATTGGAAGAGCGCCGATCCCACCACCATCCAGGGCAGCACCTCAAGGGGAAAAACCACCTTCTTGACGTAGTTCACGTTTTCCAGGATAAGGTGCGGTGCACGCAATGCGCATTCGGCGAAAAAGTTGTAGATGATGAGCCCAGCGAAAAGGATCAGGGCGAAATGCCCGCGATCGTGGGCGGCCCCTCCCCAGCGAAAACGCAGCACGATGCCCAGGAAGCAGGTGTATACGGCGAGCATCAATAGGGGATGGAGCAGTGCCCAGGTGAGACCCAGCAGCGAGCCGCGATAGCGGTTGGCGACCTCGCGCCGCAATAGTTGGCGCAGCAAATCGCGGTTCCGCCACGCAGAGGTGAAGGGCCCCGTCTTCAAGCCGACGGAGGAGAGCCTCAGCGCCGCGACCGGCATGGCCCCCGCTTTCCAAGGCGTCTTCCGGCCCAGTTGAGAGAGTTCCAAGAGCGTCCGTCCATGGCTTGAATTTTAGGCTCCTTGGATTCCCTGCCATCCGGCCCCCCTGGGCTTTGCGGCTTCCAAATGTTCCGTCGTCGCGAGTTCCAACCCCCATTTCCCATCCTGGCGCTGGAATTTATTGACGGCGCAAGTTTCACCCCGGATTCCCGTTGGCGGGTTGACCAGAAATCTGCCGGCTTGCCAGACCGAAGCACCGTGTCCAACGATCAGGATGGAGCCGTCGTGAGCGCGTAAAATGACTTCCAAGGTTTGGGCCACGCGCGTGAAAACCTGATGGCTCTCATCTTTTTCGGGGTACACGGGGATCGTTCGCGACCTGTAGTCCGCATCCACGCTTGCGAAACGTCCGGTCATTTCCTCAAGGCTTAAAAGTTCTGGCATTTCTGGAAACCACAAGGGGTTCAGCCATTCACAAAAACCGGATTCCAGCTTGGTCCGCAGATTCAATTTTCCGGCGATGGCGTCGGCGGTCTGCACGGTGCGCAGAAAAGGGGAGGAGAAGACAAGCCTGATGCCCTGAGACTTCAGAAAATCCCCGGTTTTGTGCGCCTGCTCGATGCCCGTCGGCGACAACGGCGGGTCGTGAGGCCGCGGCGCCGTTTCCTTCCAGTGCGGGTCCTCGGCATCCATCCTCATACCGTGCCGCACCAGCCATACGGTTTCAACCATGCTAAGACCGGCTCAGACCGGAAACGGCGTTGCGTCCGATTTCAGGATGCCCGCTTCCCCCTGGCGACGGAATTTGATCCATGATTTCCATGCTAGGACAGACCGGCGTTCCACAACATTCCGCCGGCCTACAATCACGGACGCTTGCCTCCCGTCACCCAGAAGCAAATCGCCGCCGCGCTCGGTCTGTCCCAGGCCACCGTCGCGGCCGTGCTGGGCAATATCCCCGGCATCCGCATGAGCGCGGCGACACGCCAGCGGGTGCTCACCGCCGTGGCGCGCTCCGGCTACCGTCCCGCGCGCCACGCCCGCCTGATGCGCGGGGCGAGGAGCGGCCTGTTGGGCCTGCTCCAATACGGCGGTGTTCCTCCGACAGCCGGCCACAGCGCCGCCCTGGCAACACAAGCTCTGCTGGCCGGGGGGTATGAAACAGTTGCCGGCAGCGTGGACTGGGACGGCACGGGACAGCCCCAGGCCTTGCGCACCCTGTTGGATCTGCGCGTGGAGGGTCTGCTGCTGCTGGATCCCGCGCGGAGCATTCCCGCGGAAACGCTGGGGCTGTTCAAGGCACAGCGCATTCCCATCGCCGCCGTCAACGGCTGGGTTGTGCCGGAAGTCGTCCAGCAACGCGCCGATGTGTTCCGGGGTATGCACGCGCTGGCGCGACACGTGCTGGAAACCGGCCGCCGCCGCCTCGTTCTGCTTACTTTCTGGCCAGATTCCAGCCGCGCCGAGGCGAGCTGCTGGCCGACGTTAGAGCGCGTGGCGGGCTTCCGCGCCGGTTTCACGGAGGCCAAGGCTGCCCTCGGCTGCACGGCGACGCTTCAGGAAATAATCTGGAAGTCAATCCCGAGCGGCGGGGATGCTTGCTGCCGCATGGGAGAGGACGCCCTGGCCGGATTGCTCCAGTGGAACTCGCGCCCCGATGCCGTTATTTGCCACAATGATTCCGTGGCCCAAGGCGCGCTCAAGGCCTGCGCCGCAAGGGGCCTGCGCGTCCCCGAGGATCTCGCCATCACCGGCTTCGGCGCCGAGCCCGCGAGCGGCTACGGCTGGGTGCCGCTCACTTCCGTAGCCGAGCCCACTGAGGAGCTGGTGACCCAGGCCGTGGCGCGGCTCCTGGCCATGGTGCGCGCCGGAAAAGTTTTTGACGAGCCGCAAATCACGAGGCACGCTTGCCGGCTCGTGATCCGCGCTTCAAGTCATCGGCCCACGGAGTGGGTCGGCAAAAAATGAAAATTAAAAAGGGCTCATCCGACGAATGCGCACCTCTGGTGGTGTCTCCTCCCAGTTTTTTCCTGGTGCTCCGTGCCCTCAACTCGGATTTATCCACAGATTACACCGATGGGCACTGATAAAGATGCCAGCCCTGATGGGTTACTTTCTGTGTTAATCTGTGTCCTCTGTGGAAAAATCCCCCGGTATTGCGATGGGGTTCCCGCCTTGCCAGATCGTGCACCCGTGTGAAAACTCTTGAAAGGTACGCATTATTCGGATGAGCCTAAAAAAGTTTATAGAATAAAGAGGAGGCATGAGAAAAATAGATGGCAAATTCGTTTTGTGCGTCAACAACGTTGACTGCGAAGATTTGGAGTTAAGGAAAATATATAGGGTTGTCTCAGACAAAAAAGCGGAAAAAGAAAATTTTTTGCGCGTCGTTGACGAATCTGGAGAAGACTACCTGTACCCGGATTCTCACTTCGTGAAACTTCAAATACCCGAGCAGGCTATCAACGCTATCCTCAAAGCTGGCTGACCGCGCACCGGGGCAGCTCAGCCGCCCCGTCACTTCTTCTCGGGCTTCGCTCCCTCGCCTTTGAGCATCCCGATTTTGCCGTCGAGATCGGCCTTGAGATCCGCTTGGATTTTCCTGGCCTCCTCGCCTTTGGGGTTGGGGTAGAGGACGCTGTATTTGGCGATGAAGGTGTTCATTTCCTCCAGGGATTTCAGGTAGTCCTCGCCGCTGGCCAGCGGGATGAAGCGCGGGATCTGGGGGAAGTAATCGGCCCGGAGGCTCTTGGCGTACTCGCCGCGAAGCTGATCGAGCTTCTGGATGATGGCCTGATGGCGCTTGTTGGAGAGTTCGAAGGCCTGGTTCTGGCTCAGGTTGCGCAGGGCCAGGAACGACTCGTGCAGAGCCTTCAGGCGCGCGGTCACGAGGCGGCGATCAACAGCCTGGTGGTTCGATTGGCGCAGCGTGGTCTCGGAGATATCGAGGCTCACCTCCACCACCTTGTCCTGGAGGCGGCCGAGGAGGTACCCGCGCGCGAAGTCGCTCTCGGTGAAGGCGTTGGCGATATCGCTGGCCACCGCCGCGGCGTGCTTGTCGAGTTCGGCGTGCGCGGACTGCACGAGGTAGAAGATCTCCGTGGTAGGTCCATCGCCCGCTTCCTCACCCTCGCGCTCATTGTTCCTCATGGCCTGCGCGTTCTTGCCGTAAAGCGGGGCCAGCGGCTGCATCACGCCCTCGAGGGACTGGATGGCGTCCTCGACCCTCATGAACCGGCCCTTCCACTCGTGCTGCATCGCCACCTGGGCATGCAGGTCTTCGTTTTCACGCTCGGCGGCACCGCGCAGGCGCGTCATTTCCTGGTATTTCTCGGAAGTGACCACCTCGCAACCCACCAGTAGGAGGGAAGCGGCAACGGCCAACATCAGTTCAATTCCCTTCGACATGGCTGGCTCTCCGGCAGGCGAAAAAGGGCCCCGGAGGCTAGGCCGCGAACCCTTCTGTCAAGGTTGGTCGGACTCTGCGCGGAAGGTAAAATGCCGCACGATCTCCACTCCCGCCGCGCGCGCCGGACCAGCAATCGCCTCGGGATCGTCGGCGACCACAAGCAAGCAGATGCCGCATTCGTTGCTCAGAGCGCGCGGCGTGGCGCGCGGCGTGACGGCAAAGCCATGGGTTTTGATCAGCCGCTCACATTTCAGGGCCATGAGGGCGTTGGGAAAAGTGAAAATCAGCTTCAAGGCGCCGCAGCACCATCCCGGCAAGCTGGCGCGGTGCTTGCGGCTATCCGCGTGATGGTCGGCCGCGCGCCGCAGAGCGGACATTCGGGGTTGCGCGGCACGCGCACCAGTCGCGTTTTCATGGTCACGGCATCGAAGGTGAAAAGCCGTCCCAAAAGCGGTTCGCCGAAACCGGCCAGCACTTTCAGCGCCTCCAGGGCCTGCACGGCGCCAATGAGCCCTACCACCGGCCCCAGGATTCCCGCTTCAGCGCAACTCGGGGCCACCCCCTCCTCGGGCGGACCCAGAAAAAGACAGCGCAGGCAGGGACTGCGGCCCGGATCCACGGTCATGGTCTGGCCGCTGAGGCCCACGGCGCCCGCGTGCGAGAAGGGCTTGCCGGTGAAATAGCAGGCGTCGTTGATGAGGAACTTGGTAGCGAAATTATCCGCGCCATCCACGATGAAGTCGTAGCGCGCGCTGAGCTCCCGGGCGTTATCGGCGGCGAAACGCACGGCGTGCATCTCGATCATGAGGCCCGGGTTCAAGGCCAGCAGCCGCGCGCGCGCCGCTTCGGCCTTAGGCAGGCCGGCGTCCGCGGTGGTATAGAGGATCTGACGATGCAGGTTGGAAACCTGCACGCGGTCGTCATCCGCGATCCCGATGCGCCCCACTCCGGCTGCCGCGAGATAGAAGGCTGCCGGACATCCGAGTCCACCCGCGCCGACGACCAGCACGCTCGCGGCTTTGAGCCGCTTCTGGCCGCGGCCCCGGATTTCGGGGAGGATGAGCTGGCGCGCGTAGCGCTCGAGATCCGCGGCGCCGAGGTCCACGGAATTCAGAGCCCCATGAAGAGCTGCAACAGTTGCGCCTTGTCCTGTTCGAGCCCGCGGCGCAATTCGTCGCGCTCCTTGCCCTTTTCTTCGGCCTTGGCCGTGATCTTCTCCACCAGCCTGACGACGGCCACTCCCGCTGGCGTTTCGAGGGCGGCGCTGAGCTCTCCGGACTTCAAGGCCGCGGCGGCCCGAGCCTCGCTGGACTCAAGCGTGCCTTCCTCGCGGCCGGCCAGCAGGTGCGTGGCGGCGGAGAGGTCGAGCGTCCCCCAGTCGCTGCTCGCCATCAAGCGATCGCGCCACTCCGCGGCCACGGCGCGCGCTTTTTCCAGGCGGCGCGCCGCGGCGATCTCCTCGGAGATCCGCGACCGCGCTTCCGCGAAGGTCATCCCGCGCGCGGGGGTGCTGGCCGCTATCTTGTAGAGATAGGAACAGCGGTCGGACCTCAGCGGACCCCCGTAAGACTTGGGGGTTTCCGCAAATATGAGGCCGGGCAGATCGGAGACATAGCCGAGCGGCGCGAGCGATTCCGTGGCCGGCGTGGTCGGCGGCGTGCGCGCATAGCGCACGGCCACGAGGTCGGGCCGGCGCGCGCGCTCCGCCTCCAGCGCCTGAAGCAGGTCCGGCGCCTTCTGGTCCATGAGCTTGTCATCGAGGGCGATGAGCAGTTTTTCCGCGGCCTCCTCGCGCCGCAGGCGCGCGAGGTCAACGCGCAGTTTGGTCTTGGCCTCAAAGTAGGGCTCCGCCTCGCCGGGATGCTCGCGCGAAAGGTGTTCGCGGCGGTGGGCGTTGAAGTGGGAGCGCAGATCCTCCTCGCCCGGGTCGGAAGTTTTCATGAGGTCAAAGTTGGCGTAGAGCACTTCAAGCTGGGCCTCGGGTTCCAACTGGAATTCCGCTTTGCTCTTGTTCGCCTCGTAGTGGGCCTGGAGCGCTTCCTCGCCCGGCTCGTTTTCGAGAGCCAGCTTCGCGGGGTCCACCAGGAAACGGTCGTATTTCACCTTGTCGCGGCGGCGATGAAACTCATCGTCTTCCTCCTGGCGCGTGACATAGATGCTGAGGGCGTAAAGCCGCTGTAACTTGGCGAAGTTCAACTGATCCCGGAACCATCCTTCGAGGAGATCGGTGGGAATTTTTTGGCGTTGCTCAAGCTCCGCGGCGACGCGGCGAAAGGTATCCGCCGAACCGAACTGCTGCACGAGCTGCTCCCGCAGTTCCTCGTCCGCGGTGCGGAGGCCAGCGCGCTCCGCCGACCGCAGCATGCGGGCATAGCGCTGCAAGCGCGCCTCGCGTTCCTGCGATGGGGTTTCGTGATCCGACACGATTTCCTCCACCGCCAGTTTGCGGCGGATTTCGCGCTCAAGCTCGGCGGAGATGTCTCCGCTTTCCCGTCCCTGTCTCCCCCCTTGTTGATGCATCCTGACGATATCGCCCAGACCGAAAAGCAGTGCGGTGGCGAGGCTCGCCACGATCAGCACCGGAAGCTGCAGCTTTTGCATCAACACGAACATGGTCTTTCCTCAGAATTCCGGGGCGGATTGTAATATGGGTATGAAGTCCGTCGAATTATAAGGCAGGCAAGACTCGCGAAGCAGGCGATAGGGCGGAGAATATCGCCGCTGCAGCGCAACGCGGCCTGCCGCAGACTAGGGTCAGCCGAAACCATAATGGGCTTTTTAAACAGGCTCTACGAGTTGCGGAGCCGCAACGCAGCGCAGCATGAGCGCCGATCCTCTAAGGTGTGATGTAATAACTTGATCAGGTCCCCCGGATGGCTGCTGGCCTTGGCCGTGCTGGTCTTGCTTCCCGCGGTGCTGCTGTTTTTTTTCGGTGAGCCGACGTCGCCGCGCGATCCGACCGTTTCTGTTCGGGATGCGTCGGGCCCTGTCAGCGCGACGCTGCCGGCGGACTGGCTGGCCAACGGGGAGGGCGGCACGAAAACACCCCCAGAGCCTGTGCGCGGGAAAACGGGCCGTGAAAATCCCACTCCGAACGCGGCAATGAATTCTGTCGCAAAGACGGCTCCGGCAGCGGCAAAGCAACCCGGCGCGCATCCCCGTGTGGCCGGCGCTACTGAGAATCGGGCCTTGCCGGTAGTGGCTGGCGGAAATACGGAAAAGCCCGTGCGCGTAACGGCAGCCGGGAACGAGGAGCCGGCGCGCGACAAAGCCCTGGCGGCCTCGGGAACTGCCGCGCCCGCCACGGATCGTCCGCGACTGCGCGTGCTGCTCAGGGGCCTGGAAAAGCCGGAGCCGCTGGCGGTGACCCTGCATCTGGGCAACGCGCGCGGTAGCGGCGATTTTGCCCGGGCCATGACGCCGCTGCCACTGATGGGGGGATACGTCTATCTCTTCAAAGGCGAGGAAGTCCAGGCGCGGATCTTCCATCTCTCCGTTCGCGGTTTCCGCGATACGCCTTCCGCCGAGATCCGCCTGCAAGACGGCGAGTCCTACCACGAATTCGACCTCGACCGCGGGCTCGTCCTCGAAGGCGAGGTGCGCGACGAGTCCTACAACCCCGTGGGAAACGCCAGCCTGACGCTCCAGGAAGAACGCCGCGACCCGCGCTGGGGCAACGCGGCGCGCTGGATGCAGCCGCGCGATACCTGTTTTTCCGGGAACGAGGGCCGGTTCATTTTCACGGGCCTCAGCGAGGGAAAGTTCATCATCGAGGCGCGCCATCCCGATTTCGCTCCGGCCAGCGTGGAGGCGCGGCTGCCCGGCGGCGGGCCGGTGCAGGTCCTGCTGCGGCGCGGGGCCTTGGCCAGCGGGACCGTTTTCGGCACCGACGGCCAGCCCGTGGCGGCGGCGCGCGTGAGCCTGCTGGCGCAGCGACAGAACCGGCTCAGCGCCGTGCAGGACGGCAATGGCGCTCTCGAAACCCTGAGCGGCAACTCCGGAGAATTCGTCTTTCGCCACCTGAGCGACGGCCGTTACCTGCTGGCCGCTGACGCTGGAGAGCGCGGCCAGTCGTCCGAAACCAATTTTACGGTCCACGAGGGCCGCGATGTCGCGGGCTTGGAGATCCGCCTCAACCCGGCGCTCAGCATCTCGGGCAAAGTGCTGGACGAAACCGGCGTGCCGCTGGGGAACATCATGGTCTATTTCTTTTCGCAGTTCGGCTCTGGACCGCACAAATCCAATTTCGTGCGCAGCGACGAGGCCGGCTCCTTCCGCATCGGCGAGCTCATGGGTGGGCTGTACTCGCTTTCCGCCGCCAACGCGGACGGCCGGGATCGCAGCAGCCAGGTCACAGTGCGGGCGGGAAGCGCGAACGTGGTCTTGCGGTTCCAGAAAGGACTCGAGTTCAAGGTGCGCGTGCTCGCCCCGGACGGCAAAAACATGACGAGCTGCGCCATCAACCTCATCAACGGCAAGGGAACGCTGGTGAGCCAGCTCGGCACAAACTTGGTGCCCGGCGATACGGCCACGGGACTGGCGCCATATTTCGCGGTGAAAATCCCGCCGCTGACCAAGGGGTCGCACGGAGAAGAACCGGAGGTCGTGCTGACCGCCACGGCGGAGGGCTTTGCCCCGGGCAAGACCTCTCCATTCCGGCCCACCAGTTACCAAGGCGAAATCCTAGAAATCACGTTGCGATCCGGCGCCGAACTCGAGGTGCGCGCGCGCCATGCGGCGAGTGGCCTCCCGCTGGGCGAAGCCGATATACAGTTGCTGCCGCGTTTCGAGGTGGGGTCCAAAAATACGCTGAATTTGGGAATGTATCAGCCCCAGAACCTGCGCACCGGGCCGTCGGGTTCCGTTGTTTTCACCGGCCTCGAAGCCGGCGACTACCAGGTGGTCGTTGCAGCCCGCGCCCTGGCGCGCAAGTCGGTGGGGGTGAACGTGGCTGCAACAGGCCATCCCCCCGTGGAGATCGCTCTCGACCGCGGTGCC
>JAHFOS010000208.1 GCA_023261545.1 bacterium | reverse complement strand
TCTTTATCAGTGCCCATCGGTGTAATCTGTGGATAAATTCGAGTTAAGAACACGGAGCATTTGGGAAAAACTGGGGAGAGGAAACTACCAGAGGTACGCATTCTTCGGATGAGCCAGAAATCCGGTGAACCGTTACTGCGAATGAAGGAGGATCGCACCTACCATATCCTCGTCGCCGACGATCAGCCCGACAACGTCTTCCTATTGCAGATGTTGCTGCGGAAGCAGCCCAACTTCAAGGTGACGGCTGTCACCAACGGGCTCGAGGCCGTCGAGTTCGTGCAGCGGGCCGAAGTCGATCTGGTGCTGATGGACATCATGATGCCGGTGATGGACGGACTGGAGGCCGTCGCCAGCATCCGCCGCATGAAGGAGCGCATGGATCTGCCCATCCTCATGGTCACCACGCTCAACGACACCGAGAACATCGTGAAGAGCTTTGCCGCGGGAGCCAACGACTACGTGGGCAAGCCCATCGAGTGGCACGCGCTGCGCGCGCGCATCGTTTCCGCCCTGAGCCTCAGCGAGTCGGCGCGCCGCGAGCGTCAATTGCTCGAAAACCAGCAGGCGCTCAATCAACGCCTCAAGGAGTTCTCCTTCGCCGTGGCCCACGACATCCGCAATCCCCTGGCGCACATCCGCCTGTTGTGCGAAGCGGTGCGCGAAGGGCTGCTCCCCTTTACCGAGGCCGCGGCCCAGATAGGGGAACTCGCGGCCAAGACTTACAATTTCCTCGACGGCATCCTAGAACATTCGGCCTACGGGAAAACCCGCGACGCGGCCGCAGTGGACCTGGCGCGGCTCCTCGACGACGTCCTGCAGTTCCTGGGCGCCAGCATCGAGGAAAGCGGCGCCGTCGTCGAGCGCGGGGAACTCCCCGTGCTGCAAGGCAGCCGCCACCTGCTCTTCCAATTGCTGTTGAACCTCGTGGGAAATGCCATCAAATACCGCGCTCCGGCGCGGCCTCCGCGCGTGACGGTGAGCGCCATGGACGAAGCGGACGGCGTGGTGGTGAGCGTGCGCGACAACGGACGGGGCATCGCCCGCGACGAAATCGATCTGGTGCAGCAACCCTTGAAGCGCGGCCGCAACAGCTCCGGCACGCCGGGCTCAGGCCTCGGCCTCAGCCTCTCCAAGAATATCATGGCGGAATGCGGCGGCCAGTTGCAACTGACATCGGAGGAAGGCATCGGCACCGAGATACGCCTCCACTTCCCCGCGCGCATGAAGCTCAAGGCTTGACAGCTACCCAATCCGCGAAGTTTGACCGGAGCGTCCGCCGGAGTTTGAGCGGATTCAAGCCTTTTCGCGGATTAACGTAAATCCGCGAAGATTGACCGGAGCGAATTCCGCCTCGCCAACCCGTGGGGTGCCAAAGATGGCCGAATCCATTTTTGGAGTAACCCCGTAAGAAATAGGAAGCAACGTAAGCAAGGCCAGGAGGTCAGCATGAGAAAAATCAAAGAAGTCTTGCGGCTGCATCAGCGCGGCTTCAGCAATGAGCAGGTAAGCGTGTGCGCCCAGGTTGTAGTTTCCCCAACGTAGAGTTCAGCGGCCTACGCGGCTTTTTGCGCAGGTCCCCTGGAACGCCGGGTTAGCTCTTACGCGCATAGACCGCCGCGATTAACGGGCTGACGATTGCGTAGTGCAATAAGACAAATGCTGTTTCTATGGCCAGGTAGCCACCGACCGACGACATGATGTGCTTGGCGCTGACAGCTAGAACCATGAAACTCCAAGCTAATGGACACGCGAGAGCCGCAAATTTGAGGGCGCCCGTAACGATTGATTCTCCTGCGAGCAACCTCTCATACACGACTGACCAAATCACACCTTGAATGAGCATAGACGCAATACCAAATGGAATGACGATGTCGTCGCGATAAACATGTAGTGATTTGTAGTAATCGGAAAAAATGGTTAGGTGCCAGAAGAAACCGAGCGGGAAAGTCGGAAGCATGTACGCCAAGACAGCCAAGAAACGCCTTTTCATCTGAGAGACTCCTTCTAGTAATAGGTTGCGAAAGTAGTAGGGCTGCTTGCGGGCTAAATGAATTCATTTAGGTTTCTTTGGTGGAAGAGATTTGACAAAAAGATGGCACAGATCAACCCAATTGGAAAGATCCGAGTCATTCTCAAAGCCCGGTGGATCTACAAAGACATAACCCTTCATCGGTTTTCCAGTGAAATTCATCTCTCGAACATGGGGCTGTGAAAGTACTTTCTCATAGTTCTCTGGGCCGACTCTTGCCATCAGGGCTTCACCCGATAGGCCGATGAACATGTAGCCACCGGACATGAAGGCCAGCCCCCCGAACATTTTCTTCTCGGTAGTGTGTCGATCCGAACGTAGGACATCTCGAATTCTATCGGCTAATCCTTCATCAAAGGACATGGGGGCTCCTAACGTCGATGGAAAAAGAGCTAACGAACTAAGCTAACCGGCGACGAGCGGACGGCGCGCAGCGCCGCTGGCGAGGCGTCCGGGTTGCGCGACGGGTTAGGCCTCAATGTGCACCTGATCGGCAGGGACCGCCCGTACTCTAGGCCCAAAGCTTTCAATGCTTGCGAGAGTTTTGTTGTGGTGAGCGGAGATTTGGGCAGCCGAAAGGACCCCGTTGTCTACGGTCGAATGTCCATCCGAAACAAGAACAACCGGATATCCGAGCGCCATAGCGCGCCGAGTGGTCGTATCGACGCAGAATTCGCTTTGAAGGCCGCATATGACGAGGCTCGTGATGCCGCGGGACTGTAGAAGCTCGTGCAATTCGGTGCGGTGAAAGGAGTCCGTTGCCGTCTTTCTGACGTGGACATCACCGGTGTGAATCTCGAGCGCCGGGTCCAGCTTCCAGCTATCAGTACCGTAGTCCATCTCGCCCCCGTGCGTCTCGTGTTGGATGACGACTACAAGCGCACCGACAGCTCGGGCTTTGCGTGAAACCAAGTTGATGCGATTGATGACGCGTTCAACGTCGTACGCGGCCTGCTCGCCTGAGCACAGGATCTCCTGGACATCGATGATGAGGACTGCGGCAGGCATGGAATTTTGAGGCCTAACGCAAAGCACCGCGGGGACGCCCTAGCAGCCTCCGCTGATGCGCCTTGATAATCAATAGAGGTCCAGCGGCTGCGTTTTCTAACGTGGCCGTGAAATAATCTGGGGTGAACATTTTTACGGGAGAACCTCTAATGACAGCATTTTACTGTGGAATTGACCAAGGAAAGTTGAAATCGGATCTGTGCGTGATTGACGGAGGCAAACGTGTATTGGCCCGCGCTCGGATAGATAGCAACTCCAAAGACCTATTGGCCTTTCTTGAACGCTTTGGCAAGGATGTCCACTGCGTGGTGGAGAGTTCGGCCACATGGTACTGGCTAGTCGACTGCCTGCAGGAAGCCGGATATCGTGTCACGATGGCGCATCCTCTGAAGCTGGCCATGATCACCCGGGCCAAGGTCAAGACGGATCGACGGGACGCCCAGTTACTGGCGGAGATGCTGCTGGGCGGATTCATTCCCCCGTCCTACATCTACCCCAAGGAGCAGCGCTCACTGCGCGACCTGGCGCGTCATCGGTCCGATCTGGTGCGCAAGCGGGCCATGGAATTTATTAGCCTGAAGCTGCTCGCGGCAAGGCATGGGTACGATTCTTGGCGACGAGGCGAGCTCAAGTACATTTCCGAGGAGATGATCGAGGATGTTTTTGACGACAATGAACTGTTGCGCCTGCATGGCGTGGGCAATGTGGAAATCATCAACCTCCTCACGCGCCAGATTGAAGAGCTGGAAGCGGCTATCTTGAAGAGGATTGGCAACATGAAGTTGTTTATGGGGCTCAATGCGATTCCCGGGATTGGCAAAGCACTCGCCATCGTCATCTATCTCGAAATCTGTGACATTCAACGTTTCAAAAGCGTTCGCGCCTTTAGCTCCTACTGCCGTGTGATTCCCGGGGTGGCTCAGTCTGGCGCCTCCTCACGCAGGGGAAGGGGATCGAAGCAGGGCAATCCACACCTGAAGTCCGCCCTTTCCCAGGCTGCCGTCGCGGCGGTGCGCTGCTATCCGCACATCAAGAGCGATTTCGAGGGTCACCTGGAGAAGCGACAAGCGAAGGGCGGAAAAATGGTCTGCTACAACATCATCGCCCATAAACTGGCTCTTGCGGTGTATCATGTCATGCACGGCGAGGCCTATGACTCCAGCAAGTTGTTCCAGGCAGCGTGAAGATTATTTCGCACATGGCAGGTGACTCCCGACGCCTAACTGGGTTCAGCCCCGCGCCTTGATTGGAGCACCTGCTTTTTATGACCACTTTGAGCTTTGCAGGATCTCGTCTCTAACTGGTGAAGCCCCGAGCTATCCCGCCGCATATTATTTGCATGAGACCTGTGTTAACCGTTGTTTTTCTGGCGACGGCGCATGCGCCGATCCCGTTTGGCTGTTTGGTCGCAGGTCTCCGATACCCGCGAAACCTTACCCTGAAAACAATCATCGAAGTGGTGTTGTCGACAACTCTCCCTCCGCTTCCGGCTCTGGAATCAATGTGATAACCCAAACCACGCCACGGCGAAATCCCCCCGACTGCTCGACCGAGGCCGATGGTGACGGAATCATGGTTGGTTCCAGAGCTGGGTGGCAGGAACTCCGGCGCCACATGGTGCGCCATGAATATGGATAAGGAAAATGTGGAACTAAAACGGGCTTGACGGGACCTCTATTGGCTGGCGGTTAGGCGCCTTTATCAGCACCATGTTTTAGGGCATGAACTGTACGCAATGCCTGATTAACTGATTCTGCATTTGGGAAGTGCTCAGCCACATCTGGATCAAGAACTATGATGTTGACTGACTGATGGTAACGCTTGGCATATTTCCCGCGAATGCCGCCGGTAAAATTATAATTTTTCTTCATTTCATCCAAGTCACTGTTTCGGCTCATATTGGTTCCTTTCTGATTTGTTCGCGACTCTCGAGCTGATGATGCGAACGATGTCATCAAGATCAGCGTGGACTACAACAAGAATTCGGAGACTGCGCGACATCCCAATTGTGATAAAACGATCTTCTTTAATAGAATGCATCTTGTCGTAAATGGTGATCGAAAGCGTGTCGCCAAACACGGTAGAAGCCTCCTCAAAAGCAACCCCATGTTTTATAAGATTTTGCCCCGCCTTTTGTTTGTCCCATTCGAACTGCACACGACCATTATAGAGCCCCTAGGGGGAGGCAATCCCTGCTCCCAACGACAACCCCTGCGCCGCCCAAAATATGATCGCCTAACGCAAAGCACAGCGGGGACGGCGGAGCCGGCCTCCGCTGGTGCGCATTGTTAGAGCACCTATGCGTTTTGATAAATAGCCGCATATCGGTCAACGACCTCGCGGATCATTTTTTGGTATTTTTTGTGGTTGCGTTTAGCGTTGTCTTTAAAAAATTGAATACTAGACTTATTGAGCGATATGGTAATTTTCACAGTATCCTCCTTCGGCACCAACTGAGATGGCGGTGGAAGGAAATCTTTTATGACTTGAAAATCGATCTGTTCGTCTGCGTACTTATTTTTTTTCATACTCGCGCCTCCCTTTGCGCCACAAGCCGGCCTCAAAAATCCTAATTTTTCCATCCCGATAGGTAAACCTTACGGTTATGACATCATTACCAACCTTGCCCATGCAGAAGAAGCGCTCTTCTCTGTCCGCATGATTCAAATCCTTCGCTATGATACGATGCGGATCAAAGAAAGCGTGCTGCGCCCTCTCAAAAGAGACGCCGTGCTTGCTGATATTTTCTTTATCTTTTGCATCGTTCCATTCAAAGGTCGAGAACACGACCATATTTTAATATGGGTTATAGTATGTCAACTGTGCTCTAACGACAAGCACAGCGGGGACGGCGAAGCCGGCCTCCGCTGGTGCGCCTTGATAATCAATAGAGGTCCAGCGGCTGCGTTTTCTAACGTGGCCGTGAAATAATCTGGGGTGAACATTTTTACGGGAGAACCTCTAATGACAGCATTTTACTGTGGAATTGACCAAGGAAAGTTGAAGTCGGATCTGTGCGTGATTGACGGAGGCAAACGTGTATTGGCCCGCGCTCGGATAGATAGCAACTCCAAAGTGTCAATCGGCGCGCAAAGTTGACCCAGGATCGGCGTGAAAAATTGACCCACCCCCCTTTGGTGGGCAAGAGCAGTTTTTTCTTGCCAACGCCCGTATCCGGGGATGTTTTGTGTGCCCAGGAGGAGGATAGGGCTCTGCTGAGGAGCAACCCGAGCGCCGGCCTGGGGCCGAAGTCATGAGGGGCTGGAGGTCATCTCCGGCCCCTTCTTCAACAATGATGATTTTGGCTCCAGGCGATAAACCTTGGGGTTGACCCGCCAGGGGCAACCCCATCCGAAATGGTGGGGCTACTTGCCCTTCATGCGCCAGCTTTTGTTTCCGGTTTCAATGATCTCGCAGTGGTGGGTCACCCGATCCAACATGCCGTGTGATTCCAGGGGTGGCTCAGTCTGGCGCCTCCTCACGCAGGGGAAGGGGATCGAAGCAGGGCAATCCACACCTGAAGTCCGCCCTTTCCCAGGCTGCCGTCGCGGCGGTGCGCTGCTATCCGCACATC
>JAHFOS010000064.1 GCA_023261545.1 bacterium | reverse complement strand
ATGGCGGATCTCCCGAAGGTCGATATCCCACCGCTGCCCGGACCACACGCCGTGCTTCTTTCCTCGCCGCCTTCCTCGCGTCCTGAGCGCGCGCTCGTTCCTCCATCGACGTCACGACCTCGGGCAGTTGCCTGCCAAACCTTTTGAAGTGGAGTCCTCGATGAACTGCGGCAGCAGCGCTTTACAAAGCTCTTGGCCGCGGTTGTCGACTTTGCCGAGTTTCTTCGGGTCATGCCCAACTTGCAGACCATCCGCACACGATCCTGGGCGAGGTGAAAGCGCTTGCGCTCCTCGGCCCAGTCTTGGAGCTTGGAGCTTTTGAGAAAGCCTCGTTTTGCCCATATCGTTTAGCCGCCCAGCCAATGGCGATACGCATCTATCCACTCAGCACCTTTCGGCCGTGGCATTGGCAGGGGAAGGTCAAGCAGAGGAAGCGCTTGTAGGTTGCGACCACAAACGCAGATCGCGACGATCTGGCCATGGTGGCTCAATTCAACTCGATCTACTGTAACCGAAACGCCAAGGACTGAAGTTTCGAACGGAACGGCAAGGTTCTCCTCGATCATCGTAAAGAAACCAGAGGCCTGTTCGGACTCATCATGGCAGTCAACGGTGGCATCCTCGATCATGGCTTCCAGCTTGGCCATATTGAAGCGAGAAGGCTGTGCTTTTTTCCGGACCGTCTTTGAACCCTGCGGTCGACTCATGAAGCCACTCCCACCGAGCACTTTGTGTGCCCATCATTGTTTTCGATCAAAACTCTCTCACGATTTTGGACAGTAGGCGGACCGGCCTCTTCTTTGTAACCAATGGCCTTGTAGCCGCGCAGGCGCCGCTCGAACATGCGAGCCAGGATAGGGATCTGCTTATCTACGTAATCGTAGATTTGCACGTCCAACTTGCCCGGGTGGAGGCGGTGCAGACGGCCGGTGTACTGTACGAGCGTGCCCTTCCAGGAGACAGGGAGCACGAGGAAGAGCGTGTCGAGCCGGGCGTCGTCGAACCCTTCGCCGACGTATCGTCCTGTCGCTAAAACGAGGCGTTTTTCGCCCTCCGGCACATCGGCAAGCATGGCCAGTGCATCACGACGGTCCTTGGCTCTCATTCCGCCGCGAAGCACAATCACGTGTTTCGCGAAGGAGCGTAGTCGGTTTTCGAGATACTCCAGGTGGTCTTTTCGCTCCGTGAGGACAATGGGGGATCTACCCTTGATAAGTGCATCGATCACGTCATTCACAATCAGATCATTGCGCCATTCGTCGGCAATCAGCGCGGCGTAGATATCCTGGATTGATGGCTTCCTGTCCGAATCGGCCAATTGGAATGTCGTCTCACGGGTGAAGAGACGATGCACAAAGGATCGTTGCGCCGTCTGACTCTTTGGGGTGATGGAGAACCGTGTCGGGCCACACTGCATCTCGATAATGGGCTGGTGGCCGTCACGCCGGTAGGGGGTGGCGGTGAGGCCGGTCACATAGCGAGCTTTGACTTCTGCGAGCACGCGCTCGAAAGAGACTGCGGGCAAATGGTGGCACTCATCGATAATAACATGCCCATATTGGGCCACAAGTTCGCTCACGCTGCCTTTCCGGACCATGCTCTGAATCATGGCGACATCCAGCCGACCGGTCGGCGATTGCTTACCCCCGCCGAATTGTCCAATCTCCTTGCGTGGAACGCCAAGGAAAACCGAAAGCTGCGACATCCATTGGTCGAGCAGCGGTTTTCTATGAACCAGGATCAGGGTGTTCACGCTGCGCGCGGCTGTCACGTAGATACCCACAACCGTCTTTCCCATTCCCGGCGGAGCCACCATAACGCCAATATCTTCCCGGAGCAAAGCCTTGGCGGCATCTTCCTGCATCGCGGTGAGTTTTCCTTCGAACTTGTAAGACATGGGTTCACCGTTCTGTCGCTTATCGTCCATCGTGAGGCGGACGCCATTTTCCTGCAGGAAGGATCGCAATTCATCAAGGCACCCTCTGGGGAGCGCGATGTGTTCCGGCAGATCCTCAGCGCAGGTGATGATTCTCGGTGTAGTGGCTGTCGAGAAACGCATAGCTTGCTTCTTGTAAAACTCAGGATTCTGGAAGGCCGCAAGACGCTTGATCTGGTTAAGGAGCGCCGAAGGCAGACCCGTCTTTTCCACGAAGATTCTCTGGGAGAGGATCGCCCGCACTTCGGCCGGCAATGAGCCGATAACCTTGGTCTTCTGTGTGTGGTTTGATGGAGATTTCGACCACGGCGCCTTCGCGTCTTCCTCGACCGTCTCGTCGACAAGGCGAACACCAAGCACGGATTCCTTTTGAACGGCATTGCGGGAGATCGTCTCGACCATCTCGGGTGTAATCCGCGGCAAAGCGGCGAGGTAGCCCCACTGATCGACTATTGGGGAGAAGTTGTCGTCTACGAAAACGGTATTGTCCTTCTGTCGCGCTTGGCGTTGGAGGGGGAGTGCTATCAGATTCCCGAACCCGCCCTTGGGCATCGTGTCCTGGTTCGGGAAGAGGCGGTCGTAGGATCCCATGGGGAGCTCATGCCGGCGCGCCATGGTCTCAGTGATGAGAAGGCAGCCCATCTTTCGGGCTACGGTTGCCAATACCGGCGCCGAAAAGAAGAACCCTACATGCGCCCCGTTGCCGGAGCGTGATCGTTCAATCGCGGGAGTCAGACCTGCGGCCCGGGCCGTGTCCCGGAACGATGCCACATCCTCTTTCCACATGGCTTTGTCGAAGTCGGCCGCCAAAAACCAACATGTTTCCTCCTTCAAAAGGGGATAGATGCCGATGACGTGGCGGCCTTGGAGATGGTCGAGAATAACCTGATCCGTGACTGGAATAAAGGCCTGGTTTGGGCACTCCCCACATTTGACGCGCGGTTTCTCGCAAACGCCGCGCACCCATTCGTTGGAACACGCAGGGGCATAGCCTTTCTTATCTTTTTTGGGGTTTTCCCAAAGACGTGGATAGACATCATCCCGGCCGCGGAACAAGCTCTTGAAGAGAGCTGTTTTATCTTGCGAAGAAAAACGACCCTCTTGATTCGGACGGAGGAGCGGTTCCTGAGCGGAAAACAAGCGGTCACGAAGCTCTCGCAGCCGCCCCTTCCGTTGGGCAAGCTCCTTCGCGAGTTCCGCAAGCTTTGCCTCCTCTTGGGCGATTTCTTCGTTGGAAATTTTATCTAAAGTCGTCGTGGTCATGGTAGAACAAAGTCATTTTTTGAGGCTAAGCCACATGTCATACACGAACTTGAAAAGATCCTTGGCTTCGTAGAAAACGGTAATGCTTTGAAAGGCCCTGAAAGCAAAGGGTTCTTTCTGTTAGGGCACGCCCACGGATCGGCCTCTCCCAACACCCGCAACTGCTACGTGCTCCTAATTTTATCGTTCACGCCGAACTGGAAAGCGTGGATGCGATATAAGTCACTAAAATTAAAGTGCTTAAAAAAGCTCCCCGGGTAGGACTCGAACCTACGACCTAGCGGTTAACAGCCGCGCGCTCTACCAGCTGAGCTACCAGGGATCAAGGCGATGAAGCATTCTGGGGAGGGCCGGGGGAGTTCAAGCGCGATGACGGGCGAGAATTTTCGGCGGCAGTGCTAGAATGAGCATGGATGAATGAGCCTTTCAAGCTGGAGAAATCGCCGCCCCGAGGTCCCTGGGTCATGCTCACGGCCTATGATGCCCTAATGGCGCGCGAGGCGGAAGCGGGGGGCGCCGATTTGTTGCTGGTGGGGGATTCTTTGGGAGCCGCGGTCCTGGGCTACGACGGCGTAGCTCAAGTAACCCTGATGGACATGGCCTACCACACGGCCGCCGTCGTGCGCGGGCGCGAAAAAGCCGCGGTCATTGCCGATATGCCCTTTCAGACCTACCGCGACTCAAAGGAAGCCTTGGCTTCGGCTCGCACGTTGATGCAAACGGGCTGTGAGGCGGTGAAGCTTGAGGGCTGCAAGCCGGAGATCATTCGCATACTGGTGGATGCCGGAATTCCCGTGATGGGCCACCTCGGCTACACGCCGCAATCGGGGCCGCCGCAGGTCGTCGGACGCGCGTGCGAGAGTGCGCGCAGGTTGCTCGCCGAGGCGCATGCCGTAGCGGCGGCGGGAGCCTGTTCCCTGGTACTGGAACTGGTGCCGCGCGAAGTGGCGGCGGTGGTGGCGCGCAAGCTCAAAATCCCCGTCATCGGCATCGGGAGCGGACCGGACGTGGACGGCCAAGTGCTGGTCATCACCGACATGTGGGGCGAATCCGAGGCAGATTACAAGTTTCTGCGCTGCTTCGGGAGCGTGAAAAACGCCAAGGTCGCGGCCGTGAGCGCTTACGCCGCCGCCGTGCGCGAGCGGGTCTACCCCGGGGACGAGCATTCGTTCCACATGAAAAAAGAAGAGTTGCCGTCCTGGAAGAGAGAGTTCGGGGTCTGAGGCTAATCGCGATCCTACCCTACGGGGGAGACGCACAGGACAACTGCGGGGGCCATCATTTTGGGCCTAACCCGGCAGCCGGAACCAAAAAGTCGTCAACAGTCGCTTCCCCCCCGCGTTCTCCGCGTCTCCGCGTGAATAAATCCCATTCTTCTTCATTTTTCACACCCTTGCTTAACGCGGAAATTTTCTGGCACGCGGAGACGCGGAGAGCGCGGAGAAGACAAGTCACAGGCCTCGTTTTTTCAAAGAAGAAAATGTGTAAGGCACTAATGCCCCCCAGAGAGACGCCGTTATTCTGGATGTATCCCCCACGCGGTTAGGATCGTCGTCCATGCCGCGCGTCACTTGGATCTGGATAGCCGCCCTCCTCGGGTGCTGCTGCGCCCTGGAAGCGGGGTCCTTTGCGCCGCGCTCCGGCGCCTCAGCCCGCCGGGAGAAAAAAATGGATGCGGTGGAGCAAAAGAAGCTCAGCAAACTGGAAATTTCCGCCCAACAGATGCAGACCGAGGGCGAGGGCCGGCGCTCAAGGAGCGACATCTCCGGCAAGGTGGAGGAAAAGGAGGTCGTTTGCCCGATTTGCGATCTGAAGATGCCGGTTTGGATTGTCGAGCGCCAACTGGCCGAGAAGGGCGTGGACAGGGATTTCTGTAAACACTCCAAGGCGAGGTCGGCCTACGATTTTGACGTGTGGTGCTGCCCGCGCTGTGGCTATGCGGCCTTTGGGCAGCTTTTTCAGCGGACAGCGGAATCGGCTCTCAAGGAGAAGGTCGTGCGCGAGTCCACCCCGGCGTTGCGGCAGCTTTTTAAGCGCCAACTGAACGTTGATATCGAAAAGTTCGGTTTTCAGCTCGACCAGATGGACATCCCCACCATCATCAAGTACCACATGATGGAACACGTGCTTGAGGATCTAGGCGCCAGCGATTACGAAAAAGCGCGTTTCTATCTGCAGTTTGCCTGGGCGGAGCGCCAGCGCTTGCTGGCTCCGGTCTCCCATCCGGCGCTGAGCGTGGCGGTTTCCACTTTCAACACGCGCTGGGAGGCCTACAAGAAGTCCACGGACAGCCCCGACCTCATCCGCGATCCCGCCGAGGTCGCAGCCTTTCTGGATGGGGTGGAGGGGGGCGGCAAACTCAACGACGAGGAGCGCTTGCTGCTGGCCATCTACCGCGCGGGGCAGACCGACCGGCTGGGATTTCCGGCGCGCAGCCGGCAACTGCTTGAGGACGCGGGGCGCCTCACGATGCCCGCCGAAGTCCTCGCGGTCGCACGCTTCAAACGCGAGGTGCTGGAACACGAGTTCGAACTCATGAAAAAAGCGCTGGTGCTTCTCAAGGAGGCCCTGCGGCGCCGTGAAATACCCGTGGACCGACGCCCCGAGCACATCTACCTGGTGGGCGAGCTTTCGCGCCGCATCGGGCTCTTCCCCGAAGCCCGTGTGTGGTTCGACCTTGTGGCCCGCGTGCTTCCCGAGGGTTCGGCACTCAAGACGTGGAGCGGCGAGCAAGGGAAGCTGCTTTCGCCCCAGGAGAAGGCGGAAACGTCTCCCGCCCTCGACGCGGAAATGTCGTTCGCCGGAAAGATCCAGCGTGAACTCGCGGAAGATCAGCGCGCGGCCAGCGACCAGCACAAGGCCCTGGACAAGGAAATGGAAAACACGGAGGAGTGGCTGCGCACCCTGAGTCGCGCGGTGGAGGTCTATCACATGGAATACGACGCCTATCCGGCGGATTTGAACGAGCTGGTGAGCCTCGGCATATTGCACGAGCACCAGCGCCTGGAGACGGTGGCGGCCGAACGCTTCGTGCTCGCGGTGAATTCGCATGCGCGAGGCGAGGAGAACGCCTTTCGCATCACCTGCAGGCTTCCCCAGCGCGATGGGGAAGGACTCTATTGGGTCACCGTCAATTCGCAGCACGCGCTCGAGCGCTTGCGCACGCCGCCCCCGGAGGCCCGGCCGTGAGCGGTCGTGAGGCTGGCGTTGACCTCAAGGGCGATGAGCGCTGGCGCGTGGCGCTGGTGGTAAGCCGTTTCAATTCCGAGGTGACCCGCCAACTGCTGGAAGGCGCGCGCGCCGGTTTGCTGCGCGCCGGGCTCAAGGAAAGCCAGCTCGACGTCTTTTGGGTTCCCGGCGCCTTCGAGATTCCACCCGCGGCCCGGCGCATCGTGGCCCAGGGCGTCCATGATGGCCTCATCTGCCTGGGTGCCGTGATCCGCGGCGCCACGCCGCATTTCGAGTACGTTGCCGGCGAGGCGGCGCGCGGCATCGCCACGCTCGCCTGCGAAAGCTCCGTTCCGGTCATTTTTTCGGTGCTGACCACGGATAACCTGGAGCAAGCCATGGAACGCGCCGGAGTGAAGGATGGCAAGGGCTACGACGGCGCCCTGGCGCTGGTCGAAATGATCCACCTCTACGGCAGGATCGCCGCGCTCAGGGCGAGATGACGGTGGAGCCGCGCGCTCCGTTTTTCGCGCCCTTTACGCCGGAACACAAGGCGCCGTGGCTGGAGTTCATGGCCGAGGTGCAGGCAAACTCTGGTGCTTGGGAGGCGGTGTACACCAGCAAGCCTGATTTCGACGCCGGACTCGACCACGTCCTCATCTGCTCGAATCGCCTTGCCGGCATCATCTCCGGCTGGCGGATGGTCCAAGGCGCCGGACGACCTTCGATGAGTGCGGAGGTCCTCGCCGTCCATCCGGATTTTCGGGGAAGAGGATTCGGACGCTTACTGATCGCCCGTGCACTCGCGGCCCTCGGGCCGGGATCGGCGCTGCATTTTTTTACCTCTGAGCCCTCGGCGTGTGCATTTTACGAGCGCCTGGGGCTCCAGCTTGGGCGCTGCCGCCTCCGAACCGCCGGGCCGGTGGAAGGCAACCGCACACAGCGTTCCCAGATGTGGTATCTTGAAGAAAAAACTGAAGGGAACCTACGCGAGTATATCGCCATGGCGCCGGAAAAAGCGTAATTTTTTAGTGCCTTACGCTTTCTCTTCTTTGAAGAAACGCGCCATGTTACTTGTTTTCTCCGTGCTCTCCGCGTCTCCGCGTGTAAAAAAAATCTCTGTGTTCAGCGATGGTCTGAAAAGTGAAAAGAAGACGTGGATTTATTCACGCGGAGACGCGGAGAACGCGGAGGGGGAAGCTGCCGGTGGCGACTTTTTTGGTTACGGCGCCGGATTGGGCTCGGTTGTATCCCCAAGGGACTGAGAGCCCACAAGGGCTAGCCCGCTCAGTTTTCCCGGGGTAGCCTTGCCAGGAAGGGCGGCAGCACGGCCAGCAGATCGCTCACCGCCCGCTCGAAGGACTCAGGCGCGCCGCCAGGTTTTTGCAGCCTGGAGACGGGTTTGCCCACGATGCCGCAGGGGACTATTTCCGAGAAAATTTTGAGATCGAGGTCGGAATTGAGGTTCAGTGAGAAGCCGTGAAAACTGACGAAGCGGCTTGCGGCGATGCCGATGGCGCTCACCTTGGCTCCGTCCACCCATACACCCGTGAGTCCCTCTGAGCGCGTCCCATGCAGGCCACGCAGTTCCAGGAAATCCATCACCCACTGCTCCAGGGCGCGCATCAAGCCCCGCAGGCTGAGACCGCACTCGTGCAGGTGCAGGTGCAGGTAGCCCACGAGTTGTCCGGGGCCATGGTAGGTGACGGAGCCCCCGCGTTCGACCGCGACGATCTCCACGCCGCGGCGCTGGAAAACCCCACGGCCCTGGGGCAGGTGATCCTCTTTGAAAGCCCGGCCCAGGGTGAGCACCGGCCGATGTTGCAGGAAATGCAGGACGTAAGGCGCCCCAGCGGAGGAAAGGATGGCGGCGACGCGCGCTTTTTGTTCGGCGAGCACTTCGCCGTAACCACGGGGGCCAGGCTCGATGATCACCCGCAGAGGCCTCATTCGATCTGCACCACCTCGTTGAAGTTGCGCGCGATTTCTCTGAGGCGCATGAGGTGGCCGGCGGCGGGGCCCGGTCCTCTCAGGACCTCGTCGCTGCCGTAGCGTTCGAGAAGGCGCCGCAGCACGTGGAAGGTGACGGGAGGCCGTTCCGGAACCTCGATGGTGATCACCGCGTCGAGCGGAGCGTCGAACTCGAGTTCGCCCGCGCGCGCGGTCTTCTCGCTGTAGGTGCCGGGCGCGCGCAGCACGGCCCGCGCTTCGGGCACGAGGGCGAGGCGGCGATCCGCGAGCTGCAAGCGCAAATGCACCCAACCCTCCGCTTCTTCATGCCTCCAGCTTGAACCGATATAAACGGGGTTGGTTTCCAGGAGCGCGCCGTCATCGAGCACGATGCGTCCGGCGAGGAAATCGCCGTCTTCAAAGACGATTTCCGGAAACAGCGCCTCGCCCGCGTAGAAGGATTGAGAAGCGCGCGTTGCGTTGCGAGCCTGGCCGTTGACCACGACCTCGAAGCGCGCCGCTCCGTGTCCCTGAAGGGGTTGCAGGGCGAAGCGCATGTGCGGGGTGAGCAGCAAGCCCTTGCCCGTCCCCGGCACGGACTCCCCCACTTCAAAGACGCGCTGGTCGCGGCTTTTGACGGTGAACTGCAGCGCCCCCTTGCTGCACAGCAGCACGCGCCCCGATCTCACCTGGTCCAGAAGTTGACGCTGGGTGGGCGCGCCTGGAACGGCCACCAGGAAGCCGGGAGCGAGGGCTTCATCCGCCAGGTTCGAGCGGAAGGAGCGAATGGCCGTCACGCGCTGGCCGCTGCGCAAAATTTCGCACCAGGCCACGCGGTCCGCCTCGTTTTGAAGGTCCACGACATCCGCGACGCCCTGCAGAAAGAAGAGCAGGGGATAGGCGGGCACCCGCCGATCCAGCAGGGTGAGGGTTCCCGCGGGGTGCATCAGGCTCACGAGCGCTCCGCGCCGGTGCGCCGCGAGCGCCATGCTCAAAAAATTCTCTGCGTCCGTGAGGCTGGGATCGGCTTGCACCGGGCGGTAGCAACTCGTGATGTCCAGGCTCACTTCGCCAAAAAGCTGGCGCTGCACCGCGAACCAGGCGCGATCGGGACCGTGTTGATCCAGGGTGAGGTTGAAGAGTTTCTCGTAGTCGAGGACAACGGGACCCGCGCTCCCCGCGAGTTGGCAAGGTGTCTCGATGCCCAGCCCGCGCACCCCGGCGGCGGATTGGGTGAGCCGCAACTTCTCCAAATCCATGGGTCGCGCTCCCGCTGAGGGAAGATACCCATAGAAGTGAAAGGCCGCCCATCCGGTTTTGGTAGAGTCGGCCCAACGTTGCACGCGTACCTCTTCGCTTTGGCGCTCGCGCGTCAATTTCAGGACAGCGAACTCGGGAAGGTGATCGCTTCCAGCTTGGACTTCAAGGCGCAACTCCCCCATGGGGAGCGCGTAGCTGGTGGCCCGATCCTGATGGATGCCCCCCGCATATTCACCTTGCAAGTGCAGCGCGCCAGCGGGGGTCGAAAAACGAATCCGGGCCGGCACATCCCGACCTTGATCGTCCAGGATGCGCAGGGTGAGATCGCAGTGACCCTGAGCCTCCGTGTGTTCGGGAATGGCATCAACTTTTTTGTTTGATTCGCGGCGGTGCTCGGGCAGATCCTCCACCTTGAGCACCGCGGCTGTAGCGTTCTCCGCGGTGGCTTCGGTCGGAACCGTGGACGACGGTCGGTCATCGGCTAGATCTTTTGCCAGGGGAGGGGAAACCGCGGCGGGAGGGGCCTCCACAGTGCGGGCAAACTTGGAAATTTCCGGCGCTGGCTTCTGAGTTTCAGGAAGCTCAGCGGAACGATTCGGAACTACCGGAGCCGAGGCGGCGCCACCGGACACAGAGGGCTTTTCGGCGCTCCGAGCGCTGGCGCGACCCAGCATGGATACATCGGCAATGTCAGCGGGTCGAAGTCCCACGCCCCCCTGCAGGCTCACCAACTGGAAACCCTGATCCTGGGACAGCGTTTCGCGCCGACGGCTGATGCGCGCTTCTCCGACGTCCAAAGCCGCGGCGCGCTCGGCATCTTGAGCAGCTCCACCACTTGAGTTCGTCTCTTTGATGAGGGACAAAGAAATACGATTATGGACAGAACCATCAGCGGAAGGTTGCGCCACTGGCTCCTCCGCGCGCCGCAGCACGATGGCGAAGCCTTGCCGCGTTTCGGAGTTGCGGCGATGAGGGCGGATATGCGGGTCGGTCAGTGCATCAAAAGGTGCTTCCGTGCTGCGGGCCAAGCGACTCTGTTCCTCGGGTACGGCGCGGGACCCTTCGCTTGGCGCAACCGGTGCTTCCTCCTTGCGGCCAAAAATGCGCTTCAGAAACCCCCAGCGATCCCGGGCCTTCTCGGGTTCCATTTTTTCTTCTTTTTCTTTAGGGGGCGGGATTTGTGGCGCAGGTTGCTCCGGAACGCTGGCAGCCTTTACTGGGAATCCAACCTCAGGCTCAGGATCTACGGCCTTTTGTTTGGGCACTTCCGGCTGGCGGTTTCCCGAAGCACCTGCCGGCGGAGACGCCCCTTCGCTGGGGAGGGGCTGCTGGTCCTGATGGTTGGAAATGGGGATCTGAATACCATCCTCTGATCCGTCTTCGCGGCGCCGATGCTCGGCGGCTGCGAGCAAGGCCGGCAACGCCAAGCCGACTGAAAAGACAAGGAGGCAGCGGCGTGCGAACAAGGTTGTCTTAAGGCCCAAAAAAAAAGGCCCGACGCCAAGGCGCCGGGCCAAAAATTGCGGGAGCAGGACTCGAACCTGCGACCTTCGGGTTATGAGCCCGACGAGCTACCAACTGCTCCACCCCGCGGCTTACCCCAATGATCCCGCCAACCCACTTTTGTCAAGAGGCTTTTTAGGGTGGCCGAGACGATAGAATACCCCCCTGGTTTTTCATGAAGGGTCTTGTTGTCATCCCTGCCTACAATGAGGCGCCCACCATTCGCGGCGTACTGGAAAGACTGCGTCCAGTCCTGCCGGCGGAGGCTGAGATCCTGGTCGTGGACGATGGCGCCAAAGATGCCACCGCCAGCGAAGCGCGGGCTTCGGGTTGCGCGCGCGTGGTGCGCCTGCCCTGCAACCTCGGCTACGCCAATGCGCTGCGTACCGGCCTCATGTACGGGCTCAGGGGCGATTACGCGTGGTTCGCTTTCATGGACGCAGATGGCCAGCATCGCCCCGAGGATATGGCGGGGCTTATCCGTGCCTTCTCCGGGGGTGGCGCCGACCTCATCATCGGCAGCCGCTGGCAGCACCAGGACATCCAGAAAGCCGCGGTGCCCACGGGCCGCCGCATCGGCATGGTCTTTTTCGCATGGCTCACGCGCAAGCTCACGGGCCGGCGTCTCACCGACACCACGAGCGGCATGAAGATCATGAACCGCGCCGTGGCCGGCGAGCTGCTCGCCCACCACTTCGGCGACTTCCACTCCGAGATCCTCATTTACCTGCACGATCGCCGCTACCGTCTCGAAGAGTTCCCCATCGTGGTGCATGAGCGCCAAGCCGGGAGCAGCATGTATTCGCTCAGGGACGCCATCCTCTACCCCTGGCGCAACCTCATCCTCATCGCCATCTTCAAACTCAATTCCTGGCTCATGGGGAGGGTGCGCTGATGCTGCTGGTCCTGCTGCTGCTCACCTACACAAGCTTCCTGGTCCTGTTGTTCCACTACCAGCGCAGGGAAAAAATGTACGTGGGCTACACCACGGTACTCTCGCTGGTCTTCCTAGCCATCATGGGTATCGTGGTCGTCGCCGGCCTGTTGCAGAAGGAGAGCTACCTAAAGAACACGTTGCTGGTATGCCTGATCATCACCGTATGGGTGCTGGGCTCGATGCTGATTTATCTCATGAGCCAGCTCACGCTGGCCTTCGAAAAGATCCGCCAGCTCACCCAGCACATCGCCATCAGAGAGACTGAGGCCGAAGAGCGAGCCCCCCGGTCATAAGGGGAGCATCAAGCCGAACCTGGCTGAGTACCTGTGGGGCTTTACTTCCATCTTCGCGCAAAAAGCCTTGTTAAGATCGTTGAGTCGCTCTTGATGAGCATCAAAGCTTTTGCGCAAGACGCGGCGGCTTATAAATAGGCCAAGTTGCCCCAGACCTTCGACGCCCAGCAGAAATACGGAAAAGGCGACGGTATTGAACGCTGCCAATTTTAACTTTGCTGGCTTTACCTTTGATTTCATGCCGGAGTAGGCGGCCCAGTCTTGATTTTTTTAAAAAAAAGGCTCGACCGGCAGGACGAAATCCAGTAGCGGGCAATGACGACGGGGAGGAAAAAGCTGGTGAGAATGGTAAAATAATGATAAGGAGCGCTAAAGCGGCGATACCCGTAAAGAATAATACTAATGAGGCTGATGCTGAGGAAGTAAATCACGGATAGGTATAATCCCGAATAGTTGCGGATGTCAACCCACAGTGAGATTTTTCTGGAGTGGCTCAATGCCAAGGTCGCAATAAGGGCGGCGGCGCATATCCAGGTGTGCAGTTTATGAGCCACCCCGGCATGGCAGAGGACGAAGCAGCACAATATTGCGTAAACAATAATTACCCATGGGCTGGAGTCGCGTCGATTTTCCAGCCAGAGGCAGTATTGCAGTGCGATCAAGAAGACGAAATAGCATAGTAAAAAGCCAGGATAGGGGATGTCATATAGAATTATCCTTATTTTATTGCTGATCATCCGTGGAATCTGATCTAGGTTTTCTTGGTAGAAAGTAGATAGCTTCTCGAACATTCCGGCCGATATAAAACGCGGATTCTCGTAATAGTGGTGATGGTACTCAAAAGTTCCAGAATGCAGCGAAAGTTCGTTGTTTCCGCCAAGCAGGACCGATTCGGGTTGAGTCGACAACAAGATGGGACGTCCGCATTTCAGGCTTGCATAGGCGCTCCAGCAGGCAAGCGGCAGCGCGAGGAAAATAACAAATGCTACTATTCTGCTTCTGCTCAATATGCCCGATAGATATTTGAAAAGAAAATAGGCTAGAAAAAGTGGAGGGAGAAATAGGCTAGCTCCCTTGACCATCAGGGAGTAAAAGCAGGCGAACCCGAGAAGGGACATGAGGAATCCCTGGTACTTATAACGCTGAACAAGCGCCCAAACAACAGCAATGAGCAATAGACTGAAAAGTTGCAGGGTTTCGGTGTAGAGTTCATTAAGATTGAAAAGATGGTGCATTCTAAAAACAAACGGGATTGATATGGCGCCGGCCCATAATCCATTTGTTCCGAGTAATACCCATCCTGCAAGCGGGAGCAGAAATGTGGCGAAACAGAAAATGGCGCACTGGATTTCCTTGGCCAACAAGGGGTGTATGCCGTTTGTCATGTAGATGGTTGCGAGAAATTGAGGATAGCCGGGTGTTCTTAAAAAGTTGTGGTTAGGAGGATAGTCGCTTGAACTAGGTTCTCCTGTTTCGGAGATATCGAGAAAGCGGTAGTCAACTTTTTGATCAACGAGGCCTTCGGTGAATCCGTGTCCCAACATCATATTGATGGCCAGGGAGTGATACGCCATTTCATCACCATTCTTTCGGGCAAAATCATCGTATTGCGAATGGGTGATTAGGTAATGGCGGCTTAACAAACCGCCAAAACAGCCCAAGGTCGTGAGCAAAACAAGGACGAGGAGTTTGTGCTTCACTTTTGAATGATGGATCGATCTGGGGAAATAACTTCAGATCATAAATGTATGCGGTAGGGACGCAACCGGACTCCGCCGGCACTAGAACCGCAGCGCGCGCTAGAGCGAGGAAGATGCGATCCCCAAGGTCTCCACCCCCTCCCTAGCGCGCCGGCTTACGCAGGTAGCCCGCCGCCAAGCTGACCCATCCCGCCATGAAGCACAGTCCCCCCAGCGGCGTTAGCGCGCCGATCCAGCGCGGTCCGCCCGCGCTGATTCCGTCGAGGCTGCCGCAGAAGAGCAGGATTCCCGCAAGAAAAAACCGGCAGGCATGGCGTGCCCAACGCGGTTCGAGCCCGCCGCTGGCGGCGAGGATAAGCGCCATGGCGTGGAACATCTGGTAGCGCGCCGCCGTCTCGAAGGTTTCAAGTCTTCCCGAGATTTGGAGGGACTCCTTCCAGGCGTGGGCGCCAAAAGCCCCTAGTAAGACGGCCAGCCCGCCGAGCAGGGCTCCGGTGGCGGCCCAGCGCGAGCGGGACTCCATGAATAAAGGGGCGGGTGGGCGAGCTGCGCCTCCGGGGGGACCCAAGGTGCCGGGGGTATCAGCCGGAGACATGGGAGCGTTTTTACCCAGACGCCGGACGGGACAAGCGACGCATTTTTTTTCGGGCTGTAGAGCCGATCCCGGGCTTGATCGCGGGCCGTGGGGTGCACCATGACGCACAGTGGCAATCCCTAAAGCAAAGATCCTGTGCCGGCCCGTATTGGCCGCCTTGGTTTTGACGTCCGTCGCCGTTGCGGCAGAGGTAGAAAAGACACGGGCGGCAGAACCCGCGGCAACGGGGAAACCAGCCCCCGCCGCGACGGCGGAAACCGCCCAACCCCTTCCGCCGCCGCCGGATCGTTTCATCGAGCTTCCGGGCGGGGCCAGCGTGAACGCGGCGCGGCGCACGGTGGCGCTCCCGGTGGAGGTGGTCAACCTCTCGGGAGGTCTTGAGTTTTTGCTGACGCTCGGCAAAACCAAGGATTACGAAGCGGTCTTGAGCACCACGGTGGCGGGAACCTTGCTCCACTTCGCCCTGCGCAGCGCGGGGATGGAGGCCGCCGAGGTGTCTCCAGACGCCAATTTCGAGGAAAAGCTGAAGGCCCAGCTCGAAAAGGGGACGCGCGTGGAAATCGCGGTGCAATTCGCGGGCGATGATAAACCTCGTCCGCTGCAACAGCTCTTGCTCTGGTCCGACAAGAGCCCGCTGGAGAAGGCGGAGTGGTACTTCGCCGGCAGCTATTTTAAAAATGAGGAAGGCGCCAATGTCTATGCCGCCGACCGCAGCCTATGTCTCATCGCGTCATACCCCACGCCTGAAATGGTGATCGGCCCGACCTTCGCCGTGGATAATCCCTACAAGGACGGGTCCAAGCGCTACCTCATACCCAATACCCAAGCTCTGCCTCCCGTGGGGACCCAGGGGCGGCTTTTCATTCAAGCCAAAGCCGTCGCGGCTCCGTGAGCCGGCATCCGCAGGTGCGATCCGCGGCCCTTTGCTTCCTCATGGCCACCGCGCTGCTCCAAGCCAGCGTCGCCGGTGAAACGCGGCGCTACGATGTCGAGCGCGCGACTGGACTTGAAAAGCGCTGGCGGTTTCAGATCGCGGAGGCCGCGAGAAAGCCCGCCGCTGAACGCTGGGCGGCGTTGGAAAAGGCCGAACTGGCCCGCGAAAAGTGGCTGGCGGCTCTTGAATTTTCGGGGCTGCCGGCTCCCCAAACGACGTCCCTTGACGTGGGGAAGGACGGGGATGTAAAGGAACAACCTGACACAGTGGGCTTCTCTCCGGGCGATGAGGCCGAACCTATCTGGCGCAAGCTGCCCCCGCCTTCGCGTTTTCATATCGAGCCGCATTACGGCCTTTCGTTGCGCCAGCGCCATGCCGCTGATGCCGTCGAGCCTGGAGAAGCGAACGCCGCGATGGCGGACCTGGTCTATACCTCTTCACCGGGGGAGACACCCAAGCCCGCGCGTGGCAGCTTTCATTTCGTTGCCACACAGCGCAACACGTCCGAACCGGCTCTCAACCTCACCACTTCGCCCGTCATCGTCCTCACGCCGCCGCCGGAGTTTGCGGATTTGGATTGGAGGCTGTGGCAGCGCGAAGCGGGTGGCGCTTGGCGCTCGACCCTGCGCAGCGGCCACGGCACGCAGCCCCTGCGGGTGCTGCGTTTCATCACGGCCCGGGTGGACTACGCCCTGCTTCCCAGGGGAGAGCAGCCGGGGCCGGACATGAAGCCCATGTCCAGCGTGCTGCTGGATGCGCGCCCGCCCCGGGTGGTGCGATTTGCGGTGGCAGAAGAGAAGGGCTGGTGGAAAATCGTTTGGGAGGTTGAGGACGAAAACCTTGCCGAGACCCCCGTTGCCATTGATGGTTATGGCCAAGGGGGGCTGGTGTTATTTTCCCTCGATCCGCTCCCGGCCCGTGGCAGCCACCCACTGCATCCTGAGCTGGAGGCCAAGGATCTCCGGGCGCTGCTCCTGCGCGCCAAGGATCGCGCTGGCAGGACGGTGACGGCTTCCTGGACGCTCGGCAAGTCATGAGGTCCACAATAATTCTGGCGAGCTTTGGTCCTTCCGGAACCTGGGGACAGATGGGTTCAGATGAGGATCCAGAATCCGTCCGGCGCGCCTACCGCGCCGTCTTTTTTCGCAGCCGCCCCTAGCGGCGTTTTTGGACTTATCGAGGACCATAAAATGCGCAATGCCGCCACCGCCATGCTGGGTCGCAAGAAGAAACAGGTCATCATGAGCATCGAAACCGACGGCCGCGTCCGCGAATTCAACTCCCTGGAGGACGCCGCCGAACTCTACCAAATCACCGTCGAGGACATCCGCCGCGCCCTGGAAACCAAGGAGCGCTTCAAATTGATTTGGTTCCGCAATAAAGCGGATAAGATCGTGAGCAAGGTGGCACGTCCCGTCTGAGAGACTTGCCTCCTTCCTCCCCGTTGAACTGAAATGCGGCTCTGGCTCGTCGTCTGCTGTCTGCTGGTCCCGCCGGTTCTGGAAGCTGACATCGTGCTGCGTGCAGGGATGCCAGAGTTCAATCCCGCGCGCGTGCCGCCGCTGACGGAGAAGATCCCCGACGCGGACCGCCTGGAAGCGCCCGTGGCGTTCGGGCCCGAGGCCACCTATCGCTGGGTCGAGTCGCCGGGACGCCCGTTCACGGGCGTCCTCAAGTCGGCGCCGGGGGGAAACGCGGAAGGCATCGTCCTGACCCTGTGGGACTGGGAAAATCGCCCGGTCGCCCAGCGCCAGTTTCCCGTTCCCTGTGAAGAAAAGGTGTCCCTCAATGTGGAGGGCCGGGGCACCTTTGTCGCGACGCTGGATGGCTCCGCTGGAAAAACCTGGGTCTTCCGTTTGGTCCGCAGCTTCAGCGTCTGCCCGTCCAATATCGAGAGGCGCAAGGCGTGGGAGGCCAACCAGTTCTGGATCGGACAGTGCAGTTTCCCGGGCTGGCACCACGCGGTCCTGGGCGGCCACCCCGCGCACCCGCCGGGATTGACGGTCGAGCAGTCGCGCGAGCTGGACGCCGAGCTGGTGGCGCGCATGGGCGTCCAGATAGCGCGCATCAACTACCCCGTGAGCCGCAAGGACGACGGCGGCTTGGATTTGGATTTCACCCTGGCTGACAAGTGCATCGCGGCCTATACGAAATACGATTTGCCGCTGGACCTCATGATCCTGGCGCCGGAAGGAGCAGGCCGCGGCCCGATCCTGGAGAAATATGCCGCCGTGCCCCAGGAAAAGGCGTATCTGCATCCGCTGCGGGAAAAGCCGTACCGCCATTTCGTGAGGGAAGTAGCGCGGCGCTACGGCCAGCACGCGAAATTCTTCCAGGTCTGGAACGAACCTGGCAATTCCTTCCAGTACATGGGGAGCGCCGACGACTATATCGCGACGGTCAAACAGGCTGACGACGAACTCGGCCACGTCTTGCCGGAAGCGCTGGTGACCAACGGCGGCTATTGCTCCACCAACGAGGATACGCGGAAAATCATTGGCGGGATCCAGGGTGTGACGGATTTCGTCTCCTACCACTGGCACGGCGATCTGGCGGGGCTGAAAAATTTCCACGCCGAGTTCGTGAAATTGCACGGAGAGGCGGGTTACAAGAAACCCACGTTCGCCAATACGGAGATGGGCTTGGGGATGTCGTCGGTGGGCGATGAGACCCGCAACGCCCAGGCGGAAGTGCAGAAGATCCTTTATTGCTGGGCTCACGACCACCGGGGCGTGCTGCTCTATTCCAGCCGCGAAATCTGGTGGCCGCGCCAGTATTCCGAGCCCGCGCCGGACTACGGCTTCGTTGATTATTTCTACTGCCCCAGGTTCGTGTACGGGGCGGTTTCGGCGTTCATCGATCACTACGCCGGGGCGCGCTTCGAGCGCATCATCGCGGAATCGGACAATATCCACGCCTACCAATTCCGGCGCGGTGAGGATATCCTGATCGCAGTCTTCGCCGTGAAGACGCCGCAGGCTGTGCGACTCAAGAGCGATGCCCGCGCCGGCTCCGTGATTGATGCCATGGGAAACGAGACGGCCCTGAGCTCCACCACCGCCGTCACCCTACAGGCGGGTGCCTACCCGCTTACCGTCGTGTTCCAGAGCGCCAAGACGGCGACCCTCACCGATTGAGGTGTCCCTTTTCTGCCTCCCCCTGTTTGATACCTGCCCCAAGTCTTTACAAACGTGAAATTTTAGATTTTTCACGTTGGGGGGGAGATTGTTCGCAGGCCAAGTCAGTCGAGTAATTGATGTCCAGAAATAGGGCAAAACGGAGGTTTTTGGAGCGGAGCGCCAGGCCGAAAAGGCGTACGGATCTTTTTCGCATCGAAGCCTTGGAGCCGCGCGTGCTGTTGTCCGGCGACGCCATCCCGGGGCTCGATCTCCTCAGCCACCTCGACGGCGGGGTGCAGCTCATGCAGGAATCGAGTCTTGAAGAGATCAGCCGCGCCCATTCCACGGCCCGTGCCAAGGCGACCACGCCGGCTATCGAAGCGGCGCTTTTTCTGGATCAAGACACCATGGCCATCGGCGCGCTGCAACTCAGCGGCGATTTCAACTTTTCCCTCCAGGCTGGCCATCAGGTCCTCAAGCTCAGCGACGGCAGCTCGGTGACCGTGGATATCTGGACCGTCGGCCTGCGCGACGGCAGCGCTTTTTTCGGATCGTCCGACGGCACCAAGGGCTTGGCGCTTTCAACCGTGGACCTCGGCCTTGCCTTTTTCGACCCTGTTGACCCGGCCGACGGCCGCAGTTGGATCGTCACTCACGGGGACATCGGCGGAATAGGGCTGGCCGGCATCACGGGCCTGACCTTCAACTCGAGCGATCTCAGTTTCGACGTCAGCCTCGGCGTCGGTTCCGGCAATGGCACGGTGGCGGACCTGAGTTCCAGCACCATCACGGTGAGCGATGGCCAGGGAACGCTCGCCGCCCTGGGTGGTAGCGCGGCGGGAAGACAAGTGATCACCGGTACCACCGCCATGGGAATAGGCGACTTGCTCGCGGTGAGTGGTTCCTTCGCCTTCGAGACGGATCCGACCGGAAAAATATCAGCCGTGGCGGAAAACGCCGCCGCCACCTTCGACCTGGGCGATCTGAGCCTGGGAATCAAAAACGGCTCCCTCGGCCTCATCATGGACGCGAGCGGCCTGGCCCTCGACTCTTCCGGCGCTCTCGATGCCAGCCTCGGAGACGCCATCACCCTGACCGCGGACGAAGCGCGTGTGCTGTGGAACACCACCGGGACATCCTTTGCGGGCAGTACCCTCGCCATCGGCGGGCTTTCGCACACCTTCTCCTCAGACCTCACGGCCTCGACCACGCTCCAGGAGGTGCAGGTGGGTGGTGCTGCCCTGGATCTCGCGGGTTTCTTCCACGCCGAGGGGAACTTCAGTATCCGCCACGATGAGGGCGCGGTGAAACTTTCGGATGGCTCTTCGGCGGATGTGGACATCCTCGCTTTGGGGGCCTCTAATGTCGAGGTTTTCGCGGGTCTGAACAACGGCCAAAACAACGAGACCGGGTTCCACATTGGCGGCACGGACTTCGGAATCGCCATCATGACCGACCGCAACGACGCCAGCCGGGAATGGTTGGCCGTGCAGACCGACGGTGGCACGGCCTCGTTCGTGGGAGTTGACGGCCTGACCATCTCCGCGGGCGACGTTGCCGTGCAGATCAACCAATACACGGGTGAAGAGCAGGCCGCGCCGCCGCCATCAGGGCCGGAATTGGTGAACGCCCTTTACTCGGTGGCTCTGCCCGAGTCGGCCACCGCTTTATCGCTGAATTTGGGCGAGCAGACCGTCGCTTTTGAAATCACGAATGGCATGGCTGACGGCGCCATCGCCGCCGCCATGGACGCTAAACTCGAAAGTCTGACCGGCATTGGCGCCGGAAACGTCGTCGTCACCGGAACCCGGGTTGATGGCTTTAAAGTAGAGTTTGCCGGCGCGCTGGCGGGCACCGCGGTGGAAGGCCTCGCCATCGAGGCTCTCTCCGACACGGTGTTTGCGCTGGATATTTCTTCCCTCGTCGGCTCGCTCACGTTTTCCATGCAAGGCGAAAGCGCGGAAGTGGCTGTGGCGGCGGAAATGTCGGATGCAGCTCTGATAGCGGCGCTGCGCGCTGCCATCGAAAGTTTTACGCCTGTTGGCGCGGGAAACGTGAAGGTGAGCGGCACCCGGGAACATGGTTTTGAGATAGTCTTCACCGGCACGCTTGCCGGCGCAACTGTTCCTGGCCTTGAGGTGGCGACCCGTCCCGCGTCCGCGACAATTGAGGTGCAAGAAACTTCGCCAGCGAGCGCCCTGGCCAACGAAGCGCAGGTGCTCGCCATCTCAAATCCAACGCTTTCAGGTTCAGGACGCTTCACGCTCACTCTGGGCAGTGAGACCACCGCCGGCATCCTGTTCGCGGCCAGCGACGTGACGAACAATGCGGCCAAGATCAGGGCTGCGCTGGAGGCCCTGTCCACGGTCGGTTCCGGCAATGTATCGGTCACTTACGACCAGAACTCGACCATCACGGCCCAGCGTTACCTCATCAGCTTCAAGAACGATCTGGCCGCCACCAGCCTGCCCTTACTCCAGGCCACGGCCACAACGCTCAGGAACGCCACGGTTTCGATGGCGGCGCGCAGCGAGGGCTCCTCCGGCGGGGGGGAAACCCAACGCATCACCGTGCAGTCCACCAGCGCGGGGAGTTTCAGGCTGGAACTCTCGCAGGACGGCGCTTACTGGAAGACCGAAGAAATTGCCTTCGGCGCCAGCGCCCAGGTTTTGGAAGACACCCTGAACGCGGCTTTTGCCGGCACGCCGGGGCTCAGCGTTTCAGTGACGGGTGTTGCTTCCGGGGTGTGGGACGTGATCTTCGCGGATGGATTTTCCGGCGTGGATATCGAGGATCTGCGCGTTGCGGAAATCTCGGCAGCGGGTGGCACGGCAGAGCTTGTGAAGCTCGCGACTGGCGGTTCCCGCGATGTCGTTGCGCTCATCCGGGCCGGAGAGACACTTTCAGCGGAAGATCAGCCAGCGCCTGAAGCAGCGGTGGTTGACTTCAGCGTCCTGCCCATGGTCATCGGCACGGGGCCGGCCTCTTCACTCACCCTGGATATGGACGGCGGGCTCGGCAACCTCATCCGGGTCACGGGCCATCTCGACGTCAAGGTCTCGGATTTCTTCTCGGTGAGCGGCGGTTTCGCGGTTGATAAACACGACTCCGCCGAGGTGAAACTTGACACCGGTACCACGGTAGCGGTGGATTACCTGACCATAGGCGCCTCTGACGCCTCGGCCTTTGCTGGCCTGAACGGCGGCACGGAAAACGCCTTCGGCTTTGAACTGGAAGGCGTGAGCTTCGGCCTGGCCCTGCTCACCGACCCGGCGGATGAATCCAGAAGCTGGACGTCGCTGATTGCCGAAGCAGGCCGGGTGGCCTTTGTGGGGTTGGACGAAATAACCGTTGCCGCGGACACCCTGCGCGTCGAGATCAACCAGACCGCCTCCGATGGCTCGGTGGTGGACTGGTCGGCAGCACCGACGGAGGTGCTCACGGGTCCGGGCTCGACCCTGACCCTGGAAATGGACGGCGCCTTCAGCGAGCTCAAGCGCGTCTCCGGTCACATGACGCTGGGCCTCGCCGATTTCGTACAGGTTTCCGGCGGCTTCGCGATGGAAACGCGCACCGCGGCCATCACGCTTTCCGACGCCAGCGCCGTCACGGCGGACCTCATGACCTTGGGCGCCGCGGACGCCGACGCCTTTGTAGGACTCAACGCCGGCACGGAAAACGCCATCGGCCTGGTGGCCGAAGGCGTGAGTTTCGGCCTGGCCCTGCTCACGGACCAGGCGGATGCCGCGCGCAGTTGGACGGCGTTTACCGGCTCTATCGGTAGCGCGGACATGCTGGGCCTCGAAGGCCTGACCCTGGGCGTGGACACAGTTTCCGTAGAGCTGAACCGCGCCGCTGACGACGGCACGCTGGTGGATTGGTCCGCCGCGCCGCTAGAGGTGCTAACGGGTCCGGGGAGCAGCGTGGAGCTGGCCATGGACGGGGCCGATGGCGAATTCACGCGCGCCGCTGGAAACCTCACCCTTGAGGTCTCGGACTTCCTGCGGCTTGCGGGCGGCTTCGCCATGGAGCGCAAGGACGTGACCGTAGCGGACAACCAGGGCGCGGAAACCGCGGCGAAGCTGCTGACCCTCGGCGGATCAGGGGTGGATGCCTTCGCGGGCCTGAACGGCGGCACGGCGGACGCCCTGGGTTTCGAGCTTGGGGACGTGGATTTCGGGCTGGTCATCGTCACGGACAAAGCCGACGAGTCCCATAGTTGGACCGCCATCACCGCCGAAGCTGGCTCCGTCGCCTTTGTAGGGGTTGAGGGCCTGACGCTGGCGGCCGACACCCTGCGCGTGGAGGTGAACCGAGCCGCCAACGACGGCACGGTGCTGGATTTTTCAAATCAGGCTCTGGCGGTCCTGACCGGCCCAGGCTCCACCATCGAGCTCACCATGGATGGCGCGCAGGGCGAGCTGCTGCGCGCTTCCGGAAACCTGGACATCAACCTTTTCGACTTCTTCTCGGTTTCCGGCGGCTTCGCGGTGGAGAAGCACGTGGATGAAATCAAGCTCGCGGACGGCTCCACCGTGGAGGTGGACCTGCTCGCCGTCGGAGCCTCCGACGTTGATGCTTATGCCGGCCTCAATGCCGGAACAGACGATGAAACCGGCTTCCACCTGGGCGGCGCGGAATTCGGCCTGGCCATGATGACGGATCGCAACGATGCGAGCCGGGAATGGATCGCCGTGCAGACGGCGGGCGGCACAGCCTCGTTCGTCGGCGTTGACGGCCTCACGCTGTCAACTGACAGCGTGGCCGTGGAGATCAACCGCTATACCGGAGAGGACCCGGCGGCACCACCGCCGACCGAACCGGAAGTAACGACCACGCTGTATTCTCTCACCCTGCCGGAACAGGCGTCGAAGCTGTCGCTTTCCTTTGGCGGAGAAAGCGCTAACGTGGAACTGGCCGCAGGCATGACGGACGAGGCCACGGCCGGGGCCGTGCAAACAGCCCTGGAATCGCTCGCCGGCATCGGCGCCGGCAACGTGGCGGTCACCGGAACCCGGGCCGGCGGTTTTCACGTGGAGTTTGCCGGCGCGCTGGCGGGCACGGCCGTTGAAGGGCTTGCGGCAGAGGCG
>JAHFOS010000207.1 GCA_023261545.1 bacterium | reverse complement strand
GAGGTAGCGGTACCAGATGCCCGGGAGCTTGTCGCGGCACATTTCCGTGGCGAAGGTCTGCAAAAGCTCGCGCACCGTCAGGAATTCGGGATGCGCCCGTTCGCGCCGGCGGATGCCGCGGAAATCTGCCCAAGGTATCCGCGTCAGGGTTTGTTTTCCGGTCTCGCCGCCCCACAGGAACTTGCGCGGCACGCCGAAGGCCGCGGCTACGGCCTCCTTGACGCGGTCGGCGAAAGCGACTTTGCGAAAATCGTACTCGCGAACCAGGAGATCCGCCAGCGTGTCCTTGCCCGCCTGTTTGAATCCGTGGATGCCGATGAGCATGTGGAAAACGCCTCCGGAGGGTTATAGTCGCGGACGGGCTTCGTGAAGTCAGGGGTGAAAAAATCAATTGTAAGCGTTCAAGCCTTGAATTGCGCATCCGTATTTCGATATCGGCCACCAGGCCCGTTCGTGCTGAGCTTGTCGAAGCATGAACGGGCCGAGACCGCCCTGCCGTCCACCCCTTGTGGCCCTTTAGTGGCCATTCGACAAGCTCATCCCCCAAAGCGGGGGATAAAGGGCGAACGGCGGGGAGTTCTGTATCATGGGTGAACGCTTACAATCAATTCTGAACACCGCGGGGATCTAAAATGGCCTACGAGAACTTCGGCAAGGACGAACTCATCCTGCGCGACAAGCTCGCGCTCGACCGCACGGTGCTCGCCAACGAGCGCACCTACCTTTCCTACGTGCGCACGGCGCTGATCTTCCTCGCCAGCGGCATCACCTTCATGAAATTCTTTCCCGGCGAGGTGTGGACGCGCTATGTCGGACTCGGCGGTGTATTGTTTTCGCTCTCCATCCTGGTCCTGGGCACCTCGCGGTTCCTCCACTTCGGCAGGAAGCTGGCCGCCGTGGAAAAGGCGGGGGGAGACGGCAAAGGCGGATGAAGCCCGGGGCCGCAGGCGCCTTTGAGGTGCCGGCGGGCCGGCCCGCGCGCGCGATCCGCTGCCGTCCCCCGGGTTCCAAGAGCCTCACCAATCGCGCCCTCATCGCCGCCGCGCTCTGCCGCGCGCCGCTGGAGCTGGCGGGGGCCCTGGAGAGCGAGGACACCGAGCGCGCCAGCGCGGCCCTGCGGAGCTTCGGATGCCGCATCGAGAAGTCCGCCGCGGGTTGGCGCCTGGACGGCACGCGCATGGCTGCCGTCGCAGGCCAGCCAGAAATCCAGCTTGGCAATGCCGGCACGGCCATGCGCTTCCTGGCCGCCGTTTTCTGCGCTTTGGGTTGGCCTTGCCGGCTCGACGGCACGCCGCGCATGCGTGAGCGGCCCATCGAGCCGCTGCTGGCCGCGTTGCGCGAACTTGGCGGCACCATCGCCTGCGAGCGGCCCACGGGCTGTCCGCCCGTCCTCGTGGGCGGCGGCGGGATCGCGGGGGGAAATATCGAGCTCGCAGGCAGCATCAGCAGCCAGTTTTTTTCTGGACTCATGCTGGCCGCTCCCCTGGCGCGGGCGGCGGTGCGCGTGCACGCCACCGGGGATTGGGTCTCGAAGCCCTACATCGAGATGACCGCCAAGCTCATGCGGGCTTTTGGCGTTGAGGCCAAAGTGAGCGGGCGCGCCGTCGCTGTGGCGTCGGGCCAGCGCTACGTCAGCCCCGGCCGTTACGAAATAGAGCCCGATGCCAGCGCGGCCACCTACCCCTTGGGCCTAGGCGCGCTGCACGGTGTTCCCGTTGCTTTGGAGGGCTTGGGCTCCGCCTCCATCCAGGGGGATATGGCCTTTGCCGGGGAACTCGCGCGCATGGGGGCGCGCCTCGCCTGGTCAGCCACCAGCCTGCGCGCGGAATTCCCAGGGCGCCTCCAGGGCATCGAGTCCGACCTCTCCGCCATTCCCGATGCCGCCATGACCCTCGTCACGCTGGCCTGCGTCGCGCAGGGCCGCAGCCATTTCACGGGGCTTGCCAACCTGCGCCTCAAGGAATCCGACCGGATCGCGGCCCTGGAAACCGAACTCAACAAGCTGGGTGCGCGCGTGCGCGCGGGCCAGGATGGCTTCAGCATCGAGGGTGTTGAGCCCTCGGCTCTGCGCCCCGCCGAAATCGCGACCTACGACGATCACCGCATCGCCATGTGCCTGGGCATCCTGGGCACGCTGGTTCCCGGCACGCGCGTTCGCGATCCCGGGTGCGTGGCCAAAACCTATCCGCGCTTCTGGGAGGACCTCGCTTTATGGCTGCGCGGGAGCTGAGGTCCTTCGCGCTGGTGGGTTTGCGCGGCTCGGGCAAGAGCACGCTGGCCAGCCGCCTCGCGCGCCGCCTGCGCCTGCCCTGCGTGGACATGGACCACCTGTTGGAGGAGCGGGCGGGCCGATCCATCGCCGCCTGGGTGGCGGAAGCCGGCTGGGGCCCCTTCCGCAAGGCCGAAGAACAACTGCTGCGCGAGCTGGCCGAAGGGCCGCGCGCGGTGGTGTCCACGGGTGGAGGGGTCATCGGTTCCCCCCGCAGCCGGCTCCTATTGCGCCGTTCTTTTCTCACCATCTACCTGCGCTGGCCGCCCGCAACCCTGGCGCGCCGCATCCGCCGCGACACGACGCGGCCACCCTTGAAGGAGGGGCTCACCCTGGAGCAGGAGATGCAAGCTCTGCACCGCGAACGCGACCCTCTGTACCGGCGCGCGGCGCGCTACACGGTGGAGAACACCCCCGGCGACAAACCCAAGGACACCCTGGAAAGATTGCTGCACCTGCTGGGAACCCCGGGGTGAGGGAGCGTTCCACATGGGTGCCCCCACAATCAGTTAGCGTGGTTTGATCCCAGAGGCACGGGACCCCACGAACTGCCGACGGCTGGTGACATAGCTAAGCTGGTTCCCACCCTATAATCAATACTCATCAGTATTGATCAGTTCGAAAAATACAGGGAGCAACCATGGCCAACCCCGAGGTGATTCCAGCCGTTGAGGCCCGCGTGCATCTCGGTGAGATCATGCAGCAGGCCTATCATCAAGGCAAGCGTTTTATTGTAAAAAAGTCCGGCATAGAAATGGTGGCCATCATTCCCGCCTCCGAGTACACCAATCTTGTCGAAGAACGCGCCGAGCGTTTCAAGCTTCTGGACGAGATCAAGGCCCGGCTCCCGGAAGCGTCCCCACGGGAAGTGGAACGCGATATCGTCTCGGCTGTCGGTGCGATCCGCAACCAGGGGAAGCATGCTCCGAGTCGTCCTCGACACTAATCAATTCGTCAGCACTGACGGCCAGGCGCTCATTGTCATGCCGTCCGGCGGCACGAACCGTCGAGAGAAATTCGAGCAAGCCCTGGAAGATGTCAACCAGCGTTACGGGCGCGCCCTCAAACGCTTGGCGCAATAGGCCGTGACAGCCCGGAGCAGTTCGCTGCAGCGCATGGTTAGGCGTTGCGGCTGTCGTCATAGAGGTTTGGAGAGGTAGAGGGAACCTCCGGCCTCGGGGACGTAAACAGCCCGTGAGAAGCCTGCGGCGCTATAGACGCGCTTGGCGTGGTGGTTGTTCTCCTGCACTTCGAGGGTGAGTCGGCAACAGCCCAGTTCACGGGCGCGCTGCTCGATGGCACTGAGGAGTCGCCGCCCAATGCCAATGCCACGATGCTCCGGAAAAACGAAGTAGTCGGAAATGTTGACGAGCGGACGGGCAGCGAAGGTCGAGAAGCCGCGGAAACAGATGGCGAGACCAACAGGCTCGCTACCGCGGTAGGCGAGAAAGACCAGCGTCGTTGGGTGCTCGCGCAAACCGGAAATCACATCACGTCTGGCTGTCTCCGAAAGCGGTTTTCCGTCGCCCATCGGATCCATCGCGTAGGCGTTGAGCAGATGAACCGTCGCCTCCTGATGCTCAGGCCGAGAAAGGTCGGCTTCGGTGACGCTAACTTGAGCCTTGTTCATGGAGTGCGCGTGGCGACGCCTACGTTCCGGTTCGGCGGCGCTGAGTGAGCCGCACAGCGGCGAACGAAGGCACGCAAGCGAGGCCGTCAGGTCGAGCGTAGCGCGTCCGCTGGAACTGGGGATTGGGCTGCTTTATTATATACAACACCATTGGTGCTGTGTAATGGCATTTGTTACTCGAAGACTTCACGCAGACTCATCGCTAATTCGAGCGATTTCGTCAGTCATGGTTTGGAAAAGCCCATCATGATTTGTAATCCTGGAAAAGATTATTGCTGAGACCGTTGTTATTGACACGAGATCCTTCAGCGACTGTTCAATACCATCGCGTTGAGTTATTCCGCCAACATAGGCTTGATCATCTAAGTTGTGAACATTAGGCTTTGTTAATGGAGTTCGGGAAGGTGCTTTGCCAAAATCTCAGATAAGCGTTATATTTCAATCTTGAATTTCCCCGTCATGCCTTGGCGTGTAAATGATGTATGATTTCACGAACCGTGCTATGAAGATCTTTTGATGTATCAACAATGTGATCAAACAATTCTAATTGAGCCGCCTGCGAATTTATATCGAAACTGTCCCGGAGATGTGCGCACATGTGTTTGTTATCAATGTATTTATTCCTTGGACCGGATATTTCGTCGTAGCTGCACGTCAAACCAATAATAAGCAGGGGATACATATCTTTGATTTGTTTAGTGAGAGATTTGAAATCATCAATGGTAAATACTGCCTCGGTGAGGATTACCCGATGTCCGTTTGCTGAGTATGCCTCAATAGAGGCCAAAATAATATCAATGACCGTTTTTCTTTGATAAGTATTCGCATTTCGCAATTCACGAGCAACGAACGTATTCCGAATATTGTCGGCTTCTACAAGTACCGCACCCAAGTGTTTGGCAAGTTCGATGCCGACGGTTGTTTTTCCGACATTCGCAGGACCAGTCAAAAGAATGTTCGGTTTGTGCATTTTTCTGACGCCTAACGACAAGCACAGCGGGGACGGCGAAGCCGGCCTCCGCTGGTGCGCGTTGTTAGGTCGAGCCCCATCGCTACTTCATGTACGACATATAGCTTTCTTTCATGCCAATATTCATTTGATGAAATACAAATGCTTCGGCAGCCTCTATAATTGCTATGTATTCGGGCGACCTTTTTTTATAAGATTTGGCGACAGACCGCAAGATCTCACATGTAGATCTGATTTTTTTATATGTGGCGATATTTCTTCGGGACATTTCAATTGCAATTTTATTGTGCCGCTGTGCCTCTCGTTTTAGAGCCGATAATTCACGAGATTTTTGTTTATTTATTTTTTGCATTGAATAAACTTTATGAGACCTAACGACAAGCACAGCGGAGACGGCGAAGCCGGCTTCCGCTGGTGCGCCTTGTTAGAGCGCCGGGGCAATATGAGGATGTTTTATGCATTGCGCTGAGCGTTATGTGGCCGATGGTCTGTTTTTATGAGTTAGATCGCAATTGAGGCGCGGGATACACTTAATCGTTAAGGCCAGCATGGATGGGAGGTCGAGGCCACATATTTTTTTTATTTTTAATCATTGTGCTCTAACAGCATCTTATACGGAAATCTCTATTGTCATGCTAGACAAATTCTGTATAGCATGACAAATACTGTAATCCCCAGCCCCCCTACCGTCAAAATTCATAACCGTGAGTTTGCGTTCTGGAACCGCCGCAGCTTCTGCCCTCGTCATGCGGTAATTCTACCTCCAAAAGACCAAATGGCACGTGCAATGGGCAGAACTGCCCAAGGCAAGAGCCGGATGCGGTAGTTCCCGCATGTCCGGATCCGTGCGGGGGGCACCGGGAAACCGGTGTCCCTACCGCGACATTTTGTGCATCGGCCATCTGGCTAAAAATCCGAAGTGCTGCGATTTCTTCATCGGGGCTGCTCAAACTATTGCCCGCCCGCCCCGACCTTGGCCCCTCTTTCCGGATGATTCCTCCGGAACAGCTCCACCACTTCGGCCATATCCTCCAAGGCCTGAAGTTTCTCGCGGAAGGTAAACGACTTGAAGTAGCGGAGCTGGAAGCGGCGGGTGCCTTCGAAGTCCGCTTCCCAGTCCTCGGTCTCCAGCGGGGTAGTCCAAGTCATGACGGGGCATCCCTCAACAACTTGCGCAGATGGGAAACGTCGTCGCGGTCGCGCTCGCGGCCGGCGGTTTCTTTCATGTCAATGAGCGTGCGCAGGCCCACGATACGCATCCGCACCCCTGGTGCCACCGATTCTTCGGCGGACTCCTTCCAGGCGGCTTCGAAGTCGAAGGGCTCTTCGGCAAAGATGTCCACCGGGGTTTCGCGGTGCAGATCGCTGATGAGGTTGAGTACCAGCATTTTCTTCTCGCGCCTCCACCGGCGGCGCTGCTCATCATCGGCAAAATCTTCCAAGCGCAGGGCTACGTGCGGCTTGTAGCCGAGACCTGCCAAAGCACGGAGGGCATGCAGCACGTTTTCGCGCTCCAACCGCACCACAAGGTCGAGATCAAAGGTCAACCTTGCGTATCCGTGGGCAACCACGGCCACCCCACCCGCTACGAGATAGCGCGCGCCCGCTTCTTGCAGGGCGCGCGCGATGGCCTCCAGGCTGTTGATTTTCATGGGCCCTCTGCGAGCAGCGGCGACAATCCGCCGACGGATCTTTGGCTACGGGAAATCGCCATTGTCAACGGCTCGACCATGAACTGATTATAGTTATCGGCCAAGTAAATGAAGCCAGCCGCCGGTCTACGCGCGCCTTGAAGGCGGCCTCTCAT
>JAHFOS010000206.1 GCA_023261545.1 bacterium | reverse complement strand
GTGCCTCGCTCTCGGGCGTTCTGCGCGGGTCGGACCTGCAACCACTGGCGGGCTGGCGCGTATCGCTGGGGGAAAAGCGCGTGGCGGGCGAAGCTTGGCGCGGCTCCGCCCAGCTCACCAGCGAAGCCAGTGGCGGCGATGGCGGTTATCGCCTGGATAACATTCCCGCCGGCGAATACCATTTGCGCTACAACCCGGAAAATCAATACACGGGCTCGACCCGCGAAATCTCTTTCACCGAGGGGGAAAATAAAATTCTGGACCTCGGCGCGGAGGAGTTGAGCGGTCTCGGATCCATCGAGGGCCGCTACCTGGCCGAGGGCGGGGATCTCATCGCCGGCCAAATCTGGATTTCTTCGCTGTCGCCGAACAGGCCAAGCTACAGCGCTTCCGCCAGCCTGGACGCGGAGGGCCGGTTCAACCTGCAAGGCGTTCCCGAGGGTCCGCATAAATTGACCTTCGCGGACCGGCAGGGCCAGACTTTTTCGCGAGACATCACCATGCCACCCGGCGGCCAGAAGCTGCAAATCGAGCTGCGCAGGTCGAAAGGTACCATCACGGGAACCGCCATCCTGCCCGACGGGACTCCCGCGGAGTCCGGACAGGTCAGTGTGCTGGCGGCGGGCGGCTTGGACAACGAAGGCTCTGGAAATCCCATGGCCCGCGCCTTGAGCACTTCGCGGGTGATCGGCGGCGCCATCGAGGTGACAGGCCTGGAACCCGGCAGTTACGACGTGATCGTTCAAGGTCCGATGGGCCAATTGCCCGCCGTGGCGCGTGGCGTGCGCGTGGAAGAAGGCGCCCGTGCCGATATCGGCCGCCTCCAGCTCGAAACCGGCCGCGAGGTCGCGCTGTTCATCGCGGATGGCCGCGGCTCCCCGGTGCGCGGAGCCTGGGTGAGGGTTTTTGACGCGGACGGCCGCTTCCTGCCCGTGCCGTTTCTTCGCGTCTCGGACGCCGAAGGGAAGCTCGACCTTCCTTCCGCCCCGGTGCAGCCTTTCAAGGTACAAGTGGCCGCTCCGGGCTTTCTCCCCGCCTTCGCGGCGGTGGGCGGGCCTGAAACGCGCGTCGTCCTCGCACGCGAGTCCAGAGTTCGGGTCACTCTCCAAGGCAGCTCAGCGGGCGCAAGGCAAGTGCTGCTCGAACCCGCCGCCCCGGCCTCCCCGGCGGGCGCGGCACCCTCCCCCGGCACCCTGAGCGCGCAGAGCGACGCCGCAGGAATCGCCAGCTTCAATGCTGTGCCACCGGGAAATTATCGCGTGCGGGTGCTGGCAAGCGTCGGCGGCGACGAGGCGCGCTCTTCCGAGTTCGCCGTCAAAGAGGGAGAGTCCCAGACCTTTCACATGACGGTGCCCTGAAATTTTCCCCTGGGCTTGGATCGCTTCCCTGTTCAGTCTTTCCCGCCCCGTTTATGATGCGCGACCCCGTTCTCCGCGCTTTATTTTTCACCCCAGGAATTCAAAATGAAAATCGAAAACCAATCCGTGGTCTCGCTGAATTACATCCTGCGCGATGCCGCGGGAGAGATCCTCGACCAGAACTCCGAGGGCGAGCCCCTGACCTACCTCCACGGCGCCAGCAACATCATCTCCGGGCTTGAAGACGCCCTGGAAGGCCGGCAGGCCGGTGACAGCTTCAAAGTGGAGATCCCGCCCAAGCAAGGCTACGGCGAAAAAGACCCGGCCCTGGTCAAACAGGTGCCCAAAAGCCGGTTCAAGGAGGCCGAGCACCTCCGTGAGGGCGTGCAGTTCGAAATCGAGACGCCCCAGGGGACCCAGACCTACACCGTCACCGGCATCGAGGAAAACACGGTGCGCCTGGATGGCAATCACCCCCTGGCGGGAAAGACCCTGCATTTCGAAATCGAGGTCCTGCACCTGCGGCAGGCCACGGAGGAAGAGCTCCACCACGGGCACGTGCATGGCGCCGGGGGGCATCATCATTGAGAGGGGGTTTTAGGGCCAACGAGCCGGCCAAATCGTCCGAAGCGCGTTTTTATTCTACCACAGCGTCGGTTCTTCATAATAGGGATCGTGTCCAAGTTTCTCCGTGCCTGTTTTGGACGGGGATTCCAATTCGTCAATGATGGCCCTGCGCACCTTTTGCTTTTCTAGATTTTTGATCGTGGTGGGAGCTGGAATGCAGCCCTCAAGAAACAGGGATGTCAAAACTAAGATTAAGAGAAATCGTGATTTCATAAAACAAACCTCTTCTCTCTAGGCGAGCACGTCCTAAAAATACGTCAGCACCCCCTCCACCACATCGTACGCCTGGTTCACCACCGGCACCAGCCGCCATTTGTCGAAGGCCGTGCAGGGGTGGGAAATGCCGCTGGCGATCATGTCGCCCACGGCGAGGTCGAGTCCCGCCGGCACGCGCATAAAGGCGTGCTGGTCGTTGGTGCTGAAGATCTCGGCTCCAGGCAAATCGGCCCATTTTTTTGAAGAGGGCCGCCAGCGGCGCTGGGGCACGGGCAGGCCGGCGTCGTAGGGGCAGTCGCGCTTGCCCATGGTGAGCAGGGCGAGGCCGGGCTCGGGAAGCGACTGCACGTAGGCCCAGATTTCAAGCGCGGGTTTGAGCGGCGCGCACCAGGCGCGTTTTTGGGAGAGCGCGAGGTCCTGCTCGCGGTGGTAGGCGCCGTGGTCGAAGGTGAGGTAGCAGCCGCTGCGCACCACCACGCGCACGGGGCGGGCGTGGCGCGCGGCGCCCAGGATGGCGGCCACGCGGTCGAAGTAGGCGGTGCCGCCGGCGGAGAGGATGATCTCTCGGGCGGCGCCGAACCAGGCGTCTGGAATACGGCCCAGCAGGCTGACCAGCGCGCCCAGGAAAGTATCCACGGCTTCCCGGGCCTCCGCGCCGCGCGCGGCGAGGATGCCCTCGAAGCCCTCGATGCCGCACAGCGCCAGGACATCTTGCTCCTTCACGATGGCGCGCGCTGTTTCCAGGCCCGCTTCCACGCTGCGGCAGCCGCTGCGCCCGCCGGGGATGCCGAGTTCCACGAGCACCTGGATGGGGCGGCGCAGTTGGAATTCGCGCGCCAGTCCGGCCACGTGGCGCGCCTGGTCCGACGAGTCCACGATGGCGTAGAAGTCGAAATCCGCGTCGCGGTTCAGTTCCTGCGCCACGTAGCGCACGTGCGCGCGCCCCAGGAGCTGGTTGGCGAGCAGGATGCGCTGCACCCCGAAGCGGCGGTAAACCTGCACCTGGTTCACGGTGGCGGCGGTGAGGCCCCAGGCCCCGTCCGCGAGCTGGCGCGCGAAGAGCTGCGGGGCCATGGTGGTCTTGCCGTGGGGGGCAAAGGAGAGCTGGTGTGTACCCAGATACGCTTTGAAGGCCGCGGAGTTGTGCTCCAGGGCCGCTTGTTTGAGCACCATGAGCGGCAACGGCAGATCCTCGCGCAGCACGTTCCAGCCCTGGCGAGCCATGTCGCGCAGCCGGAAGGGCGCTGTCCCCCCGGGAATGCCTTTGGTGCTGTCGTCGAGGTGAGTCTCTAAGATAGGTTCTAAGTTCATGGCGGGAACATCCTTATTTTGTAATCTTTCAGGCTCATTCGAATAATGCGTACTTTCAAAATGTTTTCACACGAGTCCACAATTTGGCAAGACGGAAGTCAAATCGTAACACCGGGGGGATTTTTCCACAGAGGACACAGATTAACACAGAAAACAACCAATCGGGGACTGGCCTCTTAAATCAGTGCCCATCGGTGTAATCTGTGGATAAATCCGAGTTGAGAACACGGAGTACCAGAAAAGAAACTGGGAGATGAAGCCACCCGAGGTACGCATTCGTCGGAGGAGCCATCTATCAGCCTCACGAAAATTTTGATTTTATCACGCCTTTTCAATCCCCATCGAAGAAGGCTGCGAGCTTATCCCGGGCCGCCTCGGCGTCGGCCATGCCGAGCTGGATGAGCCGCTCGGCGAAGCGGCCGTCGAAGAGCAGGTAGCTCAAAAGGTCGGAGTCGCCGCGGCGGTCGCGGTTGGCTATTTTTCCCAGGAACCAATTCAGGCCCCTGCCCAGTTCCTTGCGGTGGGTTTCAAGGAAGTCCGTGGCGAGCTTGCCGATGTCGCGCGACGGGCGGATCATCAGGGTTTCCACGGGGCGGTACTTGGCCCCGCGCACGCGCTCGGAGGTTTGGTTGAGCTTGTCAATGAAGCCGGGCCCGAAGGCCGCGGCTCCGCCGCTCAATAGCTCGTTGTAGCCTTCCATGCGCGCGAGGTCGTAGGGCAGACGATCCAAAAGCAGGGCGTTCAAGACCTTGCCCAGCAACACCGAAGGCGGCGGGAAGGTTTCGGTGGCCGTATTTTCCGCGGCGGTATTTTCGTAGCCCGCGTGCACGATGAGCACGCGATCCGCCTGCAACCGCAGCGGGGCGGAAAGCGGCGTGTTCTGCCTGAGGCCGCCGTCGCAGTACCAGCGGCCGTCAATGGCGATGGGTGGAAAAAGGAAGGGCGTGGCCGCCGAGGCGAGCACGTGCAGCGCGCCGATGGCTCCGGTATGCGCCACCACGCGGCTGTCGCGGGACCAGTTGAGCGGCGCGCCCCCGCGGCGGTCCACGAAAACCGCGGTGTGGCCGGAGGCGATGTGGGTGGCGCTCACCGTGAGCGCCTCGACCTCGCCCGCGGCGATGTTGCGACGGATGCGCTCCCAACGCACGTTGCGCACGACGAACTGCTGCAGCCGGGCAGAATTGAGGATGAGTCCATGCTGCATCGGTTTATTCATAAGCAACGCGCCAATTTCCAGCGGCAGGCGCAGGAGGTCCGGCGCGTCCAGGCGCAGCGCCTCGTGGATCTTGAGCCCGCGCCAGATACGCAGCAGTCCCGCGATGTTGTACTGCTCGGCGTGCGCGGTGCTGGCGAGGTAGGCTGCATGCACCGCGCCCACCGAGGTGCCGCAGAAGATCCTGAAGCGCCCGCGCCGGCGCAGTTTTTCCGGCAGCTTGGTGAAGATATACGCCAGTACGCCGGCCTCATAGGCGCCGCGCGCGCCGCCTCCGGAGAGCACGACAGCGCGCAGCGGGCGCGCGGGGTTGGCGAGGTCGCTCATGCGGGGACCGAAGCCAATACAGCGAGGATCTCGCGCTGCACCAGGCCGTTGCTGGCGACGAGCTCGCCGTATAGCCCCGCGCGCGCGCCGCGGAAATCCGAATGCGTCCCGCCCGCCTCGGCGAGGATGTGCAGGCCCGCCGCGACATCGAAGTAGTTGAGGTTGAGCTCCCAGAAGCCTTCCAGACGACCGCAGGCGACGAAGCACAGGTCCAGGGCCGCCGATCCGTAGCGCCGCATATCCCTGAGCCGCGGCAACAGGGCCGCGAGATACGGGAGGTTGTTGCGCGGCTGGTTGTTGCGCAGGCAGGCGAAGCCCGTGGCCAGCATGCTTTCCTTAAGTCTGGCGCGGGAGGAGACGCGCACGCCGGCCCCGCCCAGCCTGGCGCCAGCGCCTTTCTCGGCGCAAAAGGTCTCGCCCAGCGTGGGCGCGTGCACCACTCCGGCCACGATCTCGCCCGCCTTCTCCAAGGCGATGGAGATGGAGTAGAAAGGCTGGCCGTGCACGAAAGAGCCGGTGCCGTCAATGGGATCAATCACCCAGCGATACTCCGAGCGCGTGCGGCGCTCCGCCTGTTCCTCGCCGAGGATGCCGTGGTCGGGATGGCGGCGCTGGATTTCGGCGCGCAGGAACTCCTCGATCTCGCGGTCGGCGGCGGTGACGAGGTCTTTCTCCGCCTTGAAGTCCACCACGAGTTCGCCGAGGCGCCGGCGATGGGCGAGGGCGATTTCACCCGCCCCGCGCGCGAGATCGAGCAGCAGCTCCTTCATGCCGCGGGAGACCAGGCGTTGAGGGCCTGGGCGAAACGGATATCGGCGCGGGTGAGGCCGCCAGCGCTGTGCGTGGTGATGGTCACGGGAACCGATCGCGTCTTGTTGACGAGGGCGAAATCCGGATGGTGGTTCTGTTCGGTGATGGTCCTCACGAGGTGGTTCAAAAAGGCGGTGATCTCCCGATAGTTCTTGAAGGTGAAGGTGCGGTGCAGCGCAATCCCCTCGCGCCGCCAGCCCGCGAGCGCGGCGATCTGCTTTTCCAGATCCTCGGGAGAAAACTCGGTCTTGTCTTCCATGGTCTTTATCCCCAATATTGCAAGTTCATGCGGTCAGCAGCGCCTGGCTGCGCAGCGCGTTCTTCAAGAGCTTCATGAAACGCTCGTGGCTGAGCTGCTCGGGGTGAAAAAGCTGCGTGTGCTCGTTGGCGTACTGGATATCGCAGAAGTGGAAGCCGCCCTCCTTGAGCCGCTCCATGAGATAAACCAGGCAGACGTTCGAGGCGTGCGGCAGGGTGTGGAACATGGATTCGGCAAAAAAAGCCGCGCCGAACTGGGTGCCGTACACGCCGCCCGCGAGTTTGCCCTCGCTCCAGGCTTCCACCGAGTGGGCATGGCCGCGCTTGAAGAGTTCGAGGTACACCTCGACGAGCTCGTCGCTGATCCACTCCTTGCGCCCCAGGCGGCAGTTCTGCACCACCAATTCGAAGGCGGTATCAATGCGCAACTCGAAAGGACGGCCACGGCAGATGCGCCGCAGGCGCTGGGAAACGTGGAAACTCTCGAACATGAACACCGAGCGCGGCTCGCAGAAGTAGAAGCCGAGCCGGCCGTTCTCCGCCATGGGAAAGGAGCCTTCGAGGT
>JAHFOS010000205.1 GCA_023261545.1 bacterium | reverse complement strand
CGTCTCCATCTACGACCAGCGGCTCCAGGCCTTTCATTTCCATCCCGGGCCTATTTTCACCCAGATCCTGCTGGCGGACGAGATCAACCGCGCCTCGCCGCGCACCCAGTCCGCGCTTTTGGAAGCCATGGCCGAAGGCCAGGTCACCGCCGAGGGCCGCGTGCAACCCCTCGACGGGCTTTTCTTCGTCATCGCCACCCAGAACCCGGTGGAATTCCACGGAACCTATCCCCTGCCCGAAGCGCAGATGGACCGCTTCGCCATCAAGTTCAGCCTCGGCTACGTGGAACCCGCGGATGAAGTGCGCCTGCTCTCCGATCAACTGGACCACCATCCACTGCGCGATCTCGTCCCCTGCGCGCGCGGCGCGGACGTGCTGCGGCTGCGCGAGCTCGCCAAGGCCGTGCGCGTGAGCGAGGGCATGAAGCGCTACATGGTGGAACTCGCCGCCGCGACGCGCAAGGCGGCGGGGGTGCGCCTGGGCGCCAGCCCGCGCGCCTCGATTTCCCTCATGAAGCTCAGCCAGGCGCTCGCGCTTTTTGAGGGACGCGGCTACGCCACCCCGGATCACGTCCAGGAGCTCGCTCCCGCGGTGCTGGCCCATCGCCTGTGCCTGGACAGCGAGGCCAACCTCTCAGGGCGCAGCGCCGCCAGCGTGGTGGAAGACGTCCTGCGGCGCACGCCTCTACCTGGCTGAACCTAGCCCGACAGAGCCGAAACCAAAAATGTCGAAAACGATGCACCACAGAGACACCGAGAACACAGAGAACGAAAGAGAAATTCTCTGTGACCTCGGTGTCTCTGTGGTGGAAGTTGATATTCAAAATTTCTCACCCGGAGGAACCGGGGCAAAAAAGGCAGCTTCGCAAAGGGGCCGTCCCATGCTTTTCAGCCGGTTAGTTTTCAACTGCCGTTTTTAGGTTGAAGTGCCCGGCTCTCGCGGCCAGAACGCCGTCCTTTACGCCGCGCGCCGCGGCCTGTATCGTTCTTTCCGCAGGCTTTATCGCTGGAGCATCTACCTCCAGAAGCGCTTCACCCCCAGCGGCGGGTTTTTCGTTTCCCTGACGCTGGCGGCGGCCATCTTCGGCCTGGACACGGAACGCTCGTTCACCTACCAGGCCTTCACCTTCGCCGCCGCGCTGTGGCTTATCGCCGTCGCCGGGCTCGCCGCGCGCCGGCCTGCCCTGGTGGTGGAGCGCGAGCTGCCGCCCTGCGCCACCGCGGGCACGCCGTTCTCCTACCGCCTGCGCGTGCGCAACCGCGGGCCGCGCCACGCCCAGGACCTTGAAATCCACGATGAGCCCGAGGCGTCCCTGCCGAGTTTTGAGGAATTCAGCGCCGCGCGCGACCCCGAGGATGAGCGGCGCAATTTCTTCGACCGCGCGGTGGGCTACCCGCGCTGGCTGAAGTTGCTCGCCGAGCGCCGCCCCGCCGCAACGACCTCCCATCCCCTGCCCGCCCTTCCGCCCGGGGGCGAAGCGGATTTGCGCATCGAAGTCACCCCGCGCCGGCGCGGCGTGCTGCGCTTCACTGCCGCTGAGGTCTCAAGGCCCGAACCCCTGGGCCTGCTGCGCCGCATCCGGCGCGAACCGGCTCCAGGGACCCTCCCCATCCTGCCGCGCCGCTACCCCGTGAGCCTGCCCCGTTGGGGAGGCGCCTCGCGCCGCTGCGACCACGGCCAGCAGCTCGCGCTCGGCGTCGGCGAGTCCGAGGAGTTCCTCTCCCTGCGCGATTACCGCCCCGGCGACCCCTTGCGGCGCGTGCACTGGCGCATGAGCGCGCGCACGGGCCGGCTCGCCGTGCGCGAATTCCAGGACGAGCATTTCGTGCGCTACGGCCTCATCCTCGACACCTTCGCGGCGGCACCGGCGGGCGCGGAATTCGAAGAAGCCGTGAGCCTGGCCGCCTCCTACGCGACCCTGCTGCCGGCGCGCGACGTGCTGATGGAACTGCTTTTCGTGGGACCGGAGGCCTACCTCTTCACCGCGGGGCGCGGCGTGGGTCAGGCGCGCGGGCTGCTGGAAATTCTCGCCGGAGTCGCCCCATGTCCCGACCGCCCCTTCCGGGTGCTCGCCGACCACGTGCTGCGCCGCCTCGACCTCATGAGCGGCTGCGTGGCGGTTTTCCAAAGCCTCGACGCGGAGCGGAGCGAGCTCGCCAGCCGCATCCTGGAGGCCGGCGTGCCCCTGGAGGCTTTCGTGCTGCTGCCGCCCGAGGCCGAGCGCCCCGCGCCATCCGGGCCTTTTCGCTGGCTGCGCGCCGGGCATATCGCGGAGGACCTCGCGTCATGAACCCACCCCAACGGATCTGGAACAAAAATATGGAACATCTGAATAATGCGTACTTTTCAAGAGTCTTCACACGGGACCACGATCTGGAAAGGCGGGAAATAAATCGTAAAACCGGGGGGATTTTTCCACAGATAACACAGATTAACACAGAAAATAATCAATCGGGGCTGGCCTATTTAATCAGTGTCCATCAGTGTAATCTGTGGATAAATCCGAGTTTCGGATGAAAGCTGTCCCGCGCGCGCTGGTCGGCAACGCCCTGCTGTTCTGGGGCTGGCGCATGGATCAGTTGCACCTCGCCCTGCCGGCGGCCCTGATCATCGAGTTCGCTCCGCTCTTGCGCCTGCGCTTCGAGCTGACGCTGCAGCAAATCGGACGCCTCGCCGATCTGAGCGTGCTCGCCTTCGCCGTCGTGCTCTACGCCGCTTATGGGCAGTCGCGCAACCTGCTGGCGGTCACCCCCGTGGCGCTGCGCTGGCTACCGGGCATTTTCCTTCCCCTGTTGCTGACACAGGTTTTCGGCTGTATCGAACGCATTGACGCCCGCGTTTTCTTCGTGCTCACGCGCCGGGAGGCCCTGGCCCACCGTGACGCTGCCGCTCCCTTGACTCAGGAAGGCGCTTTTCCCACGATCCACCTGGGCTGGCCCTACTTCATCGTCTGCCTTATCGCCGCGGGCTTCGCCGGACCAGCGGGCCTCCATTACTACGCCGGCTGCCTGCTGCTCATGACTTGGGCGCTATGGAGTTCCAAAGCCAGCCGCGCACCGCGCCTGCTTTGGGTGGCCCTGGTGATCGCCGCCGCCAGCGCCGGCTTCCTCGGGCATCACCTGCTGAGCTCGGCGCAGGAGGCTCTGAGCCGCCAGGGACTGGAGTGGTGGTGGCGCTGGAGTGGCGGCGTGAAGCTGTTGGCGCGCCATACCCAAATCGGCACGCTCCGTGAAATCCAGCTCGACGACGGGATCCACGTGCGCGTGCGATCCGCCCAGGGATTCGCGCCACCGCTCAGACTGCGGGACGGCGTCTTCAACTCGCTGCTGACCTCTTACTCCTGGGTAGCGAATGCCGATGCCGACCGGCTTGAGCCGCAGGCGGACGGCAGCTTTCTTGTCGCTTATGGCGCGGCGTGTGATGGGGACTACGAAATCTCCTGTGAGCTCGACAACGGCGAGGGCGATCTGCCGCTACCTCCGGGTGTGCTGCGCATCCAAAACCTCAAGGCGCCATTCCTGCTGCACCCGACCATCGGCGGCGTCTCGGTCAGCAAGGGCCCCGCCCTCGTCCGCATGCGCGTCAGCGCCGGCAACGACGACGACGCGGACGCGTTTCCAACGGAAGAGGACCTCCATGTTCCCGCGCTACACCGCGCCGTCGCAGCCCGTGCCGTGTCGCGCCTCGCCATGAGCCGGCAGCCCCCCCCAGATCGCCCCGCACTGCTGGCGCGCTACTTCAAGGAATTCCGCTACAGCCTGGAACCCTTGGAAATTCCGGAGAACGAAACTCCGCTCGAAGAATTCCTGGAACATGCGCGGACCGGACACTGCGAATATTTCGCCACCGCCGCCGTGCTGCTGCTGCGCCAGTCGGGAGTGCCCGCGCGTTACGTCACGGGCTACGTCGTCCGGGAATGGAGCAAACTCGAAGGTTGCTGGGTGGCGCGCGGCCGCGACGCGCACGCCTGGGCGCAAGCCTGGATCGGCGAGCGCTGGGTGACCGTGGATGTCACGCCTTCCGGTCCCCCTCCCCCCTCCCCGTTCCTGCGCGCCGCTCGCGACTATCTCTCTTTCTTAGCGCATCGCTTCAACGCCTGGCGCTTCGCGGGCGGCGGCGACCGGCTCAGCGAGAGCGCGCCCTGGCTCATCGCCGTGTTGGCCCTGCTGCTGGGCTGGCGAGTGCTGAAGGCGCGCCGCGTGCGGACGGCAGCCGCCATTCAGCGCGCTCCGCGCGCTGATCTGGAGGCAGCGAGCCCGCTGGATCCCATCGAGGCGCACCTCGCCAGTCTCGGCTGGGGCCGCCGCCCCGGCGAGACCATGCTGGCCTGGACCCGCCGCTTGGAGGCCACGCCGCCTGCCGCATCAGCGGCCCGTGGCCTGGCGCCGCTCGCCGAGACTTACTACGCGCTGAACTATGACCCAGATGCCGAGCGGGAGGTGCTGCGGAAAGCGCTGGGGGAAGGGGCTAGGGCGTGGATGGCCGACGCGCACAAAACCTAAACCAGCTTGATCACCCCGCCATCAATGGCATACGCGCTGCCCGTGACGAAGGCCGCCTCGTCCGAGCAGAGGTACAGGGCCAGGTGCGCCACCTCCTCGGGTTTGCCCATGCGGCCGATGGGCTGGTATTCCGAAAGCTTCTGGAACATCTCCGGCTCGTGGCCGGGGTAGTTCTTTTTGAGATAGCCGTCCACGAAAGGGGTGTGAATGCGCGCGGGGAGCACGCAGTTGCAGCGGATGCCCTTGTCAACGTAGTCCATGGCCACCGAGAGCGTCATGGAGTACACCGCGCCCTTGCTCATGGAGTAGGCGAAGCGGTCCTTCATGCCGATGACCGAAGCGATGGAGGCCAAGTTGAGGATGGCGCCGCCGCCGAGTTCGAGCATTTGTTGCACCCCGGCCTTGAGGCCATGGAAGGTGCCCTTGACGTTGACGCGGTAGAGGCGGTCGAGGTCCTCGTCTGTCGTTTTCTCCACGCTGCCGACGTGGGCGATGCCGGCGTTGTTGACCAGGATGCGCACGCCACCGTGCTCGCGGCGCGCGGCATCGAAGACGCGCCCGACGCTGGGTCCGTCCGCTACGTCGCAGGCATAGGCGTGCGCCTCGCCGCCGGCGGCGCGAATCGTCGCGGCGGCGCGCTGCGCGGCCGCGAAGTCGAGGTCGGCCACCAGCACGCGTGCGCCCTGGCGCGCGAAGACCTCGCAGATGCTGAGCCCGATACCGGAGCCGCCGCCGGTGATCAGGGCCGTTTTGCCGTCAAGCCGGAAGATGGACATGCCCGGGTTTTATTCCCGCTGCGCCGCCTGCAAGGCGGGTCATCTAGCGGCTGGAGCCAATGCTGGAGCAGCCGGTTCCTGTATCCTGCGCTCATAAACTCGGAAGCCCGGCGCTGGGGAGGGAATAAGCCGGTAATCTCCGGCAATCCAGCCCTGGTAGGTCAACAGGCAGCGCAGTTGATCCGGATGGCGCAGGGCTGAGCCATCCAAAAAAACACTGGGATAGGCCTGGGAATCTAGATTCTCGATAACGAAGCGCGGCCGGACGGCCATCACCCGCGTCAGATCCGCCAGGACCAGCCCCGCCCCCAAGGGGCCATGGGCCATGAGAAAGGGCGAAAGCCGGCCGGGGCTGAAACGCTTCATGAGGATGTAGGGCTGATAGCCGTGCGACCAATAATAGACGGTCTCCGCGGGCTGGAGCCGTTGGACCAGGTTTTGCGCCAGTGCTTCGCAAGGGCCAAGCGAGGCCTCATACCGCGGCAGCCAACTCCAATACCGCAACTGCCGTTCCAGCGGGAAGCGCCCGGTTATCGCGGCGCCCATGAGCAGGGCCAGCAGCAAAGCAATGCGCACCAAAGGCTGGCGGATACACTGGAGGAAATAGCCGACCGTGAGAAAGGCCGCGAAAACGAGCGGGCCAACGCCTTGAAGATAGTAGTGCGGATGGCCGCGGCGTTGGATCAGCACTCCGGCCAGAGAGCCCAGAAGGAACAGGACGGTGAGCCGAAGGATTTGCTTTTCGCGGTCCTTGAGATAGTCGCCCAAAAGCAGTCGCGGCGCCCAGGCCAGCGGCCAGATCAGGCCCCAGAGCGGGCCGTAAGCGGACAACATGGCGCGCAGGGCCTGGAGGTGCGAGGGCGCCGACTCGTCCGCGAGTTTCAAGGGCACCAGGATGGCGGCCCGGATGGGCGCCAGGGCATCTCCCGTGAAGGCGAAGGCCAGAAGCACGGGCAGCAACCCGGCCTGCACTCCAGCGACCAGCCAGCCAAGAGCCTGTAGCGTTGCGCGCAATCCCAGTGTGCGGGCGCGCAACAGGATGGTGATTCCCGCCGCCACGGCCGCCACGCCGCCCACCGGCTTGAACCAGAAGGCCCAGGCTGAAAAAGTGCCCGTCCAGGCCAGTGTTTTCGTCTTTCCCTCTCCCCGCACCCAGCGCAGCGCACAGAAAAAACCGGCGAGTTCCAGGAGCGCCAGCGCGAATTCCGGGCGGTTGCCGAAATCCTGGTAGTTATTGAGGTTGAAGCCGTAGGCGAAGGCACAGGCCGCGAGCAGCGCTAATCCCGTTCCCAGGAGCGGAACCAGGGCGCGCGCGCAGGCCCAGCAGGCCGCGAGCACGGCCAACCCGTGGAGCATGGCGTAAGCGGCAAAGTTGCCGCGACAAAATCCGTGCAGCAACACGGCGTTCTGCCAGAAAATGCCCGGAGGCTTCTGGTC
>JAHFOS010000204.1:5624-6757 GCA_023261545.1 bacterium | reverse complement strand
CTTTATTTTACCCTGGGAAACGTCCTGCTGCTCCAAAAGAGGTTCCGCGCGGCTCATAAGGCTTTTCACAAGGCGGCAGAGCTGAAGCCCGACCACGCGCAGGCCTTCTATAATATGGGACTGATTGATTCCACGTTCGGAGTGTACAACCGCTGCGTGGCCTCTTTCACGCGGGTGATCGAGCTGGAGCCCGAAAACCGCGAGGCCTACGCGTATCTCATTGATGCCCTGCTGGCGACCGGCCGCAACCAGGAGGCCGACCAGGCACAAAAGCGGCTCAAGGCTATCGAGGCCGCGCGCGCTGCTTCAGCTCCGCAACGCTAGTGCAGGCTTGCATTGAGGGGTGGTCCAGAGGTTTACCATAGGGGGGAGGAAGGGGGAAAGAACATGCCGATCAAAGTCGAGAACTTCGGAGCCAGTCCCGAGGGCCAGCCGGTAAAGCGCTTCACCCTGGAGCCCGCTAAGGGTCTAAAGGCCGTGCTGTTGAGCTACGGGGCCATCTTGCAATATTTGGAGGTGCCGGACCAGGCCGGGCGCAGCGAGAACGTGGTGCTGGGTTTTGACCGCCTGGAGGACTACTTTACCAACACGCCCTACCTGGGGGCCACCGTGGGGCGCGTGGCGAACCGCATCGCGCTGGGAAAATTCACGCTGAACGGCGTTGTTTATCGCCTGGCCACTAACAATGGCCGCAACCATTTGCACGGCGGGCCCAAGGGCTTGACCCACGTGGTGTGGGATGGCCGGACCGTTGATCAGGGAGATACCTGCGCCGTCGCCTTCGAGACCACCAGCCCCGAGGGCGAGGAGGGCTATCCCGGCACGCTCAAGATCAAGGTGACCTACAGCCTGAGCCCCAAAGGCGAACTCAAAATCGCCTACGAGGCGCGCAGCGACCGCGACACGCCGGTCAACCTCACCCACCACAGCTACTTCAATTTCGCGGGCGCCGGCAACGGCGACATCCTGGATCACGAGCTCAAAATCCATGCCGAGCGTTTCACCGCCTCAGACAGCGAGCTCATCCCCACGGGTGAATTGCCCTTCGTCTCGGGACCGCTGGATTTCAGGAAGGCCAAGCCCATCGGCCGCGACATCGCCGCCGTGCCCGGCGGGGGTTACGACCTCAACTA
>JAHFOS010000204.1:0-5614 GCA_023261545.1 bacterium | reverse complement strand
GAGCCTTTACACCACCGAGCCTGGAGTACAGCTCTACACCGGAAACTTCCTCGGCGGCATCGCCGGCGCCGGAGGCAAGCGCTATGCCAAGCACACCGGCTTCTGCCTGGAGGCCCAGCATTTTCCCGACGCGCCCAACCAGCCGAAATTTCCCTCCATCATCCTGCGCCCCGGCCAGGTGTATCGCCAGACCACGGTCCACGCCTTTTCGGCGTAAGGGCAGGCCTCGTGCCTGCCCTGGGACTTGGTCCCGCCCAGCTCGCTACGTGCCGGGCTCCGGGGCCTTGCTGAGGTGCACCAACACCCCGGTGCCGCCGAGGTTGTCGCGGCCCAGGGCGATGAGCAGGTTGTCGAGCCGGGACTCTCCAAAAGCGTTCTGGCTCAACATCCGCACCCCGCGCTGGCGGCAGAAAACCTCGAAATCGTGCACCGACATGAGGTGGATGTTGGGCGTGTTGTACCATTCGTAGGGCAGGCTGGAGGTGACCGGCATGCAGCCACCCAGCAACAGGCGCAGGCGGTTGCGCCAGTGGGCGAAATTGGGGAAGACCATGAGGCACTCGCGCGCCACGCGCAGCGCCTCCTCGAAGACGAGCAGCGGGTGGCGCACCACCTGCAGGGTCTGCTTGACGATGGCGATATCGAACTGCTGATCGCGGAACTGCTGAAGCCCGCGGTCAATGTCAATCTGCAGGGCCGGCACGCCGTTCTCGATGCACTGTTGCAGGCTCTCCAGGCTTATTTCCAGGCCCAGGGGCTTCACCTGCTTGCGCGCCACCAGCTCTTTGAGGAGTCGGCCATCCCCGCAGCCGATGTCGAGCACCCGGCTCCCCGGCTGCACGGCCTTGGCGATGAGCTCCTCGACGCCGTTCATGAGCGCAGAAACGCGCCCACCAGGCGCGACTGCGGGTCGTCCGGTTCCTCGACGAGGAAGGCGTCGTGGCCGAGCTCCGAGGGGATACAGACGTAGTTCACGTGCCGGCCGATGCGCGCCAGGGCCAGCGCGATGTCGAGGGATGATTCCGGGGGGAAGAGCCAGTCGCTGGAGAAGCTCAGCACCAGGAAGGCGCAATGGCTGCGCGCCAGGCTGGCGGCGATGTCCTCATGGCCCTCGGTGAGGTCGTAGAGGTCCATGGCCCGCGAGAGGTACAGATAGGAATTGGGGTCGAAGCGCTTCACGAACTTCTCGCCCTGGTAGCGCAGGAAGCTCTCGACGGTGAAGGCGGTGGCAAAGGTGCCGCCCTCGCTGCCGTTCTGGAGCTCGCGCCCGAATTTGCGGTCCATCATGTTGCGCGAAATGTAGGTGATGTGGCCGATCATGCGTGCCACCTGGAGCCCGGTCATCTGCAGTTCCGCTTCGGGGGCGTAGCGCCCCTGCTTCCATTCGGGATCGTTCATGATGCTGAGGCGGCCCACGATGTCGAAGGCCAGGCCCTGGGGCGAGAGGTGGGCGCCGGTGGCGATGGCGACGGCCTTGTCCACGAAATCCGGATAGCGCACGGCCCATTCTAGCACCTGCATGCCGCCCAGCGAGCCGCCGATGACGGCGTGCAAGTGGCCGATGCCGAGCTCCTGGAGGGCGCGGCGCTGCACGCTCACCATGTCCTCCACGGTGATGGCGGGAAAGTCGGTGCCGTAAAGCCCGCCGCCGGGTCTGGGGCTGAGGGGGCCCGTCGTCCCCTTGCACCCGCCCAGCATGTTGGTGCAGATGACGAAATAGCGGCGCGTGTCCACGGCCCGTCCCGGCCCCACGAAAAAGTTCCACCAGCCGGGCTCAATATCGGGCTCGTCGTTGTTGGAGGCGTGGGCGTCCATGGAGAGCGGATGGCAGAGCAGCACCGCGTTGTCACGCGCCGGGTTCAAGGCGCCGTAAGTCTCGCAGGCCACTTCAAGGGCGTCGAGCTTCCCCCCGCCCTTGAGCGCGAGTGGCGCCTTCAAGGGGATGTTGAGGATGCGGGTGGTGTTGGGCCTCATGAGGCGGTGCATCCTAACTCAAAAGCCCGCCGGGCCAATCGCGCCAAGGGGGCATTGTTTTGCAGCAGTTCACTTGGTTTTTAATAATTCTTCGCGTTTCGGACTGGCGATACATCGGCCCTGTTTTCAACCCCCGCCGAGAGCGAAATAAATAACCGCGTTGCCGCAGCCGTGTAGCACGAACCCGGCCAGCAGGCAGCCCGTCAAATCGTAAAGCCGGAGCGTGAAAAAGGCGCAGGCGCCCTTGACGGCGGCGATTTTGAGGAAAACCCCCAGAGTGGGTGCGGCGGTGAAATGCGGAAGCACGAAGGCCAGCATCAGCAAGGGGTCGTAGAATATCTTGGTGAGCAAGTCGTGGCGGCCGGGACCGACGGCGCGGACGAGCACGCCGCGAAAAAAAAACTCCTCGGCGAAGGGCCCGATGAGACAGCCCACCAGCAGGAACCTCGCGGCCGCCGCATCAAGGCGCCAGGCTTCGGGTCGGGGCGGGCCGAAGAGCAGGGTGAGGAGGGATGCGCCGGTGAAGCGGGTCAGCGCGGCATCGGCCAGAAAGAAAAGGCCGGCGCCGCCGAGGGCCATTCCCATCCCCAGGGCGAGCTGCGCGAGGGCGGCGCGCGGCGCGGAAATTCCGAGAATGGACAGGAAATCGCCGCGGTATAGAATGGCGAACAGGCCCAGTTCCAGCAGGCGCAGGACACCCGTCGCCGCCAGCGGAGAGGCCCCCCAGTATCCGTGAAGGCGCAATTGAAGCAGGCCGAGGGCGAGCCAATGGTTCAGGCATCCCATGCCGATGAGCGCGACGAGGAGGTTTCCCGCCCCGCGCGCATGGAGCTTCCAGGCATCCATGAGAGGGCCATCCTAGTGGCCCAATCCTGAATAGCAGGCCCGGAGCATGAGCACCAATGACAACTACGACGCCTTCAATCCGCCGCTGGCCGCCACCCAGGAGTTCATGAACTACGTGCAGACCTGGGACGTGATCATCGTCTGGGATAAGGACCACACCATGGTCGATCAGGCGAACCAACTGCGGCCCCATCTCAAGGAGGCCATCCTGGGCCTGCAGAAGGAGTTTCCCCATTGGCGGCACGTCGTCCTCACGGAGAACAACATGGATTCGGTGCGCGATATGTTCAACCTCTGTCCCACCATCCGTCCGATTTTCGACATGGTCCTCTGCGAGGACAACTATTTCTCCAAGAAGTCCATCCACAAGCTCTACAAGCAGCGCGGCGCCTGGTGGGTCTGGGACCGGCAGTTGCGCAAGGAGCGCGCGCGGCGCAAGAAACGGCGCGTGAACGACCTCTTCCTCGGCAAGAAGGTGGTGCTCATTGACGATCTCCGGGATGGCCGCATCCCCGAGCACAGCTTCTGCATCCTCTCCAGGGTATGGACCGGAGAGCCCACCAATCAGGACGAAATCGAGTGGCCCAAGACCATCAAGGGGAGCATCCTGCGGCTGTTGCGCAACCTCTATCATCATTCCGAGCCCGGGCATGAGTTGCAGACCCCGCCCACGGTATCGCCCGGCGGATCGGCGGCCGCCTCCAAGCCTTGAGGCCGGCTGGTTTCAAGGACAATACCTGGTTCCCCCATGCCCTTCAGTTCCTACGGCCACGTTTTTCGCATCACCACTTTCGGGGAGTCCCACGGGCCGGGAATAGGCGTAGTGGTGGATGGAGTGCCCTCGGGGCTGGAGCTTACGGAAGCGGACGTACAGAAAGAGCTCGACCGCCGCCGCCCCGGCCAGAGCCTGCTCACCACCCAGCGCAAGGAAGAAGACAAGGTGGAGATCCTCTCGGGGGTCTTCGAGGGCCTCACCACCGGCGCGCCCCTGGCCATGCTCATCCGCAACCACGACGCCGACAGCAGCAAATACGAAAAGATCAAGCACCTTTTCCGGCCCGCGCACGCCGACTACACCTATCACGTGAAATACCATCACCGCGACTGGCGCGGTGGTGGCCGCAGCAGCGGGCGCGAAACAGCGTGTCGCGTGGCCGCCGGGGCCGTGGCCAAGAAGCTGCTGGCCTCCCGGGGCATGCGCGTGGTGGCGGCCACCGTCAAGGTCAAGGACGTGGTGGCGCGGCAGTGGATCGAAGAGGAGATCGAGCGCAATCCCGCGCGTTGCCCTGATCCCGAAGTGGCCGCCGCCATGGCCACACGCATCACCGAGGCGCGCAGCCAGGGCGACAGCGTGGGCGGCGTCATCGAGGGCCGCGTCACCGGCGTGCCGCCGGGCCTTGGGGAGCCCATCTACGACAAGCTCGACGCCATGATCGCCCACGGGCTGTTCTCCATCGGCACGGTGCGCGGCGTGGAGTTCGGCAACGGCTTCGCCTGCACCGACCTCCACGGCTCCGAGAACAATGATCCCATGGGAAAGGGCGGGTTCCTTTCCAACCGCTGCGGCGGCATCCTGGGAGGGCTCTCCAACGGCATGCCCATCGTCTTCCGCGCGGCCATCAAGCCCACCGCCAGCATCGCCAAATGGCAGAAGACCATGGACGTGGAAGGCCAACCCGCCGACATCCGCGTCGAGGGCCGCCACGACCCCTGCATCTGCCCGCGCGCCGTGCCCGTGGTGGAAGCCATGGCCGCGCTCACGCTCATGGACGCGCTGCTCATGTCTCCGGTCCAGGAGTTCATGCCAAAATCAGGAGCGTAGGCCTTGACGTCAAAAACTAACCTCAATAATAATCATCAAGAGTTTAAAATAGGGGTTAGTTTTTGTGATCCTTCGGGATGCTGAAAAAAATTTAAACGACTGGCTGCGCCGTAAAAACCGCAAACCGCTGATCATCCGCGGCGCTCGGCAAGTGGGGAAGTCCACGCTGGTGCGGCTTTTCAGCAAAAATTGCGGTCAGACCCTGTGCGAGATAAACCTGGAACGGCACCCCTTCCTGGAGCCGGTCTTCCGGTCCATGGACTTGCCCGCAATTCTCAGGGAACTCAGCAGTCTGGCGCGGGCCGATATTCTAGAGGAGGGGAGCCTGCTGTTCCTCGACGAGATCCAGGCGGTGCCCTCCGCCATCGCCGCGCTGCGTTATTTCTATGAAGAGTATCCGCGGCTTCCGGTGATAGCCGCCGGTTCGCTGCTGGAGTTCGCCTTGGCCGGAAAAGCCTTCTCGATGCCGGTAGGGCGAGTCGAATTCCTGCATCTTTCACCGCTTTCCTTTGGCGAATACTTGGGGGCGCTGGACGCGGCAAGACTGGCGGAACTCCGGGTCTGCCTGCGCGAGGGGCAGGGGTGTATCCCAGCGACCCTGCACCGGGAGCTGCTGCGCCACCAGAGGAGCTACCTGGCTGTGGGGGGAATGCCGGAGGTCGTGCAGTCGCAACTGGAGGGCGGTAGGGTGGAGGCCCAGCGCGTACAGGATTCCATCCTGTCCACCTACGTCGAGGATTTCTCCAAATACGCTCGCCAGGAACAGTTGGCCCGCCTGCAAAAAATCTTCAACGGCTGCGCGCGGATGGTGGGGCGCAAGGTGAAATACGCACGCCTGTCGGAAGGCGACGGCACCCGGGAGGTCAAGGCGGCCCTCGATCTGCTGGCCCGGGCGGGCGTTATTCACCGCGTGGTTCACACCCAGGCCGGGGGTCTGCCCTTGGGCGCTGAAACGAAAGAGCATGTTTTTAA
>JAHFOS010000203.1 GCA_023261545.1 bacterium | reverse complement strand
CCTCTTCATCCGCAATAAGATCATCTCCAGCAGCCTGGAGGTGGGAACTCGGGCCAACGACATCCTGGACAACCTCTTCAACACCGAGGAGGAATGACCCGGGCATCGGACAATCTTCAGGAAGGCCTGCAACGCGGCCAGCGGGTCGCGCGTAAGGAGGTTGCGGACATTCCCATGACAGCAAGCGTCTCCGGTTTCCTGAGCGGCCGTTCCCTCCGCCGGAGGTAGCCTGACCCATGGCCAGCAAACGCGCCGTCGAGCTTCCGGTCACGCAGATCGACTTCACGTCCATGATCGATATCTGCTTCCTGCTCATCACCTTTTTCATCATGGTGACCTCGGTGGCGAAGGCGGAAGTGGTGGAGGTCTTCCTGCCCTTCGCCAACAACGCTATCCCCGATGAGACTCCCCCTGAAAATCGCGTCATCGTCAACGTGGACCGCAAGGGGGAACTCTACATCCGCTCCAAGAAGTATGGAAAGCCCAATGAGCCCAACGTCCGCAAGGAGGTGACCCTGCTGCTCCAGGCCTGCGCGGAGGAGGCCGGGTTTGACACCTCCAAGAAAGAGAAGCCCAGCAACCTCTCGGTTTATATCCGCTCGGACGCCAATGCCATGTACAAATATGTGCAGTGCGTGATGATGATCCTGGTCCATGAAAACGTGCGCGTGGACAAGGTGCATTACGTGACCAAGAACCCCACGCTTCCCGCTGAACCTGAAAAAAAGGAGGGTTCCTGAAATGGCTCGCAAAGTTGAACTAGAGGATCTGGCCATCGACTTCACCTCGATGATTGACATCATCTTCCAGTTGATCATCTTTTTCCTGCTCATGCCCTTCAAGGGAATGGAAGGCGTACTGGACTCCTACCTTCCCAATGAGGGGTCCGCTCAGCAAACCACCAAGAACCCTCCCGAGACCGTCTTCAACATCATCCTGCGCTCGGAGCCGGCCGGCGAACCCGGAAAGATCGCCACGCGGCTCACCTTCAACAATGTCCCCATGGGCAGGGATATCATCACCCTGGCCCCCGAAACCATCGCGCAGATGTCCTCCAGCGCCATGCGACAGGCGCTCAAAGAAGAGGCTAAGGGCGATGAGGAGCAGTTGCACCCCGATCGCTCAACGACCTTCCGCGATCTCCTGGCCGCGCTTGAAAAAGCCGCGCGCGGTTCCGAGAAAGGGCATGAAACCAGCATCCTTCTGGACGCCAATCCCCGTGTGCCTTTCAAGGTGGTGCTCGCGGTCCTGAACTGCATCAAGGGCGGGAAGTACACCAAGCTCAAGTTCATCCGACCTCCGGACGAGATCTGGAAAGCCGATTGAAAATACCGTGGCGCTGGGCGGCGTTGATGGCCGCCGGGCTTGCGCTGCTGCTGTTCCACCGTCCCGTCGCGCAGGCGTTGTCCCTGGCCTGCGCCTGGTGGTTTTTCCTGGCCGCGACCCCACCCCGGCTCAGGCGCTGGGGACTGCTGGCGATGTTGCTGGCCGGTTTCCTGCCCTTTCTTCCCTCCGCTTCCGGATTGGAGGAAATCTCCGATGCCTTGGCGCAATCTCGGATTCCGCCGGCCACGGCGCGCCTGGGGGCGGCTGGGGACGCCCCGACGGTCTCGGGAGCCTCCCTATTTCATGGGAACGCCTTTAGGGCCAGCGTTCTGCTTTATCATACGGCCTCTTTTTCCCCGGTTTACGCCTTGTCCTGTTGCTTCGCTGATCCCTGGCTTGGGGAATTCATGTACCCCGACAGCCCGCGCCACTACAGCTTCGAGCCCGCCGCGGCCCTGGGACCCGGCATCCTCTGCCTGGCCGGCGGCCTGATAGCAACCCTAGGGAAGTTATCCCGTGCTGGCGCACGTTGAACTGGAGGTTTACAGCGGGCCGCTCGAAATCCTGCTGAACCTCGTCCAGTCGGAGGAGATCCCCCTCACCCGCGTGCGGCTGGCCCAGATCCTGGACCAGGTGCTGGGGTCGCTCAAGGCCGACAGCGATCTGCACGACAGCGGTGATCTCATCATCGTGCTCAGCACCCTGATGGAGCTCAAGTCCAAGCTGCTGCTGCCGGGCGACGTTGACCTTGAGGACGAAATCGCCCACCTCAAGGAGGACTTGCTCGAAAAGCTCATCGTGCACCGGCGCCTCGCCCAGGTGCTGGACGCCTTGGAATACCGCCTGCAGCGCAAGGGGGCGATGTTCGCGCGGCCGGGCTTGATGCGCGAAATGGAGGAGGTGCTGCTGCCGCTGGAGGGGCAGGACCCCTCGCTGCTGCTGGCGCTCGTGGAGGGCGTGCGTGACTGGGCGCGCACGGACACCTTTCGCATGGATTACGTGCTGCTGCCCATCGAGCACTATTTCACCTTCATCGAGGACCTTGCCGGTTCCCGCGACTTCACCCTGTTTGAGCTGGCCCGCGAGCGCCGCGACGCCCTGGACCTGGCGGGATTGCTGGTGGCGCTGCTCGAAATGGTGCGCCTCGGCAGGCTGGAAGTCGCCACCGGCAGGCTGGGCGAGGACGTGCATTTCCGTTGGCGCGCGCCCGGCGAGGCGGAAGCGTTGAACTCCGAGAGCGAACCGCAGAATCCCGCGCCATGAGTCTGGTCGCGAGCCTATTCAGGGGACTGGCGGCAACCCTGCTGCTGCTGGGGGCCGTCCGGGCCGAAATCCTGGAACAGACCTGGCCCGAGGCGCGCGGGGCGCGCTACGATGAAATCGGCCTGCGCTACATCGTGGGGGGGCGGCTCGCCCTGATTCCAGGTTCGCGCTGGTGCCGGGTGGGCGCCAACCTCCGTGAGCTCAGCCGCGCTCCCCAAGCGACGCCCGCGGGGATGGACGTGCCCGCCGATCTCGTGGCGCTTTTGCGTCTTGAGGGCTGGCTGACGCAAGCAGCTCCCGCCCCCGCGACCACCCCTCCCAAGCCGGTGCCCACCGCCCCCGTCACCTACCCCGTGGTGGTGCTCGACGCCGGGCACGGCGGCAATGACCCCGGGGCGCACGGCATGCTGGGGCTCGACGAAAAGCACGTCAACCTCGATCTCGTCAAGCGCGTCCGCAACCAACTGGAAGGCCGGCCACTCATCGTCAAACTCACGCGCACGGAGGATGTGCGCATCGATCTCTACGACCGCTGCGACATGGCCAACCGCCTGCGCGCCTCGGTTTTCGTCTCCGTCCACTGCAATACCTTGTCGAAGCGCGAGCGCATCGGCTACATCGTCTTCGAGTATTCCGGCGAGGTGAGCGCGCGGCAGCGTTCCGAGTTGCGCAACGGCGACAGCCCGCCGCTCAGTCAGCGTTTCCCGCTGGCCGAGTACATGCCCTTGGGTCGCGCGGGGCCGCCGCCGGTGCGCACCCACGAGGACCTCTTCCGCTGGAAGGACCAGGAGAGTCGCAAGCTGGCGGACGCCATCGAGACCTTCCTCCGGCATCGCCCGGCCAATGGTCCCACGCGCATCAGCGAGAACTTCGCCGTGTTGCGCGGCACCATGGCGCCGGCCGTGTTGGTGGAGACCGATTTCCTCTCCAACCCCGCGGTGGAAGCGCAGATGGGCCAGGAATCCTGGCGCGACGCCATGGCGCGCGATATCGCCAATGGCATCCTGCGCTATCTGGGCCTTGAGCCGCTCGGCTGATGCTCCCCGAAGTCGGATTGCTCCTGAAGGTCCTGGTCGCGGGGCTGCTCGTCGTGGCCGTGGGGCTGTGGTTCGCGGTCGCCTTCCAATCGCTGCTCTTCCAGCGCTACCGCCTCCACAAGAACGAGGCGGCGCTGCGCAAGGCGCGCCTGCACGAGGAGGACGCCGATGAGCGGCGCTACCGCGAGCAGCTCCTGGGATCCATCAGGAACGAAGATTCCAAGAAAAAGGAATAGCCCGCCGCTTCCCCGCGCCGCTTTCCGACCCGGCGCAGCCGGAAGCAAAGGTTGTAAGTGTTCACGAAAAAATTTTAACCGCGGATAGCGCGGATAACAAGGATGGAAAGAGAAGAAATTAGGCTCATCCGAATAATGCGTACTTTTCAAGGGTTTTTACATGGGTGCACAATCTGGCAAGGCGGGAACTCCATCGCAATACCAGGGGAATTTTTCCACAGATGACACAGATTAACACTGAAAGCAATCAATCAGGGCTGGCATTTTTATCAGTGCCCATCGGTGTAATCTGTGGATAAATCCGAGTTGAGAACACGGAGCATTAGGAAAAAACTAGGGGGAGAGGATACTACCAGAGGTACGCATTCCTCGGATGAGCCAGAAATTATCCGCGTAATCCGCGTTTGATTGCCTTCTTTGGTTCGTATTGCCGTGAACGCTTACCAAAGGTTTCGCGTTAAGGGACTGATGCCGTGCGTATCGCCCTGGTGGTGACAGACCTCACGCCCCCGCGCATGGGGGGCATCAGCAAGGTGGCCACCGAACTCATGCGCCAGTTCTGCCGCCTAGGGCACGAGGTTTCGGTGTTCTGCCTGCCGCGCACGGCTGCCGTTTTTTCACCGCCGTCAGGCTGCGCGCTCGAACCTGTGGCACCGAAGCTGTCTTTTTACCAGGAGTATCCAGTCTTGAGCTTCAGCCTCGCCGCTTTCACACGCCTGCTCGCGGCTCACCGCTTGCGGCCCTTCGATGTCGTCCACGCCATGAACTTCAATAATTTTGCCATGCCGTTCTTCCGCCGCCGTATGGACCGAGTGGGCCTGCCCCATGTCTCGACGGCTTTTGAGACCACGGAAATGGAGCTCCGCGCCAAAGGGCGCGAGTTCCTGCACCGCCCCACGCTGCACGGTCTCGGACAACTTGCCATGGAGTCCTTTTTTGCGCCCTGGCAGCGCTTTTACATCGGCTGGGGGGATGGGGTGACCACTGAAGACATCGAAACCCGCGACCGGCTCGTCGCCAAGGGGATCCCCGCGGCGCGCATCCGCCTCATCCCCAGCGGCGTGGATTGCGCCGCGCTCGCCGCTCCCCCAGGCGACCCGGCTCTTGTGGAGCGACTGCGCTCCCTCGGCCAGCCCCTCTTCCTTTGCCCAGGGCGCGTGGACGAGCGCAAGGGCACGCAGTTCCTGCTTCACGCTTTTGGCCGCTTTCTCGCCCGCCAGCCCCGGGCCCACCTCGTCATCGCTGGCGGGGGGCGTGGGGAGTACGTGCAGCGCATGGCCCGGCTCATCGCCTCCGGGGGCTGGTCGGCCAACGTCACGCTCACGGGTGCCGTCGCGGACTTGCGCCCTTATTACGCCGCCTGCGACCGCGTCGTCATCCCCAGCCTCTCCGAGGGCATTCCCATCACCCTCCAGGAAGCTCTGGCCTGCGGGAAACCGGTGGTCTGTTCGCGCTTGCGGGGCACCTACGACTTTGCCAGTTCGCTTTCCAGCATCACCTGGACCGAACCCGGGAATCCAGAAAATCTCGCCCGGGCTTTGGCGCTATCGCTGGAGCCGCCCGTCGCCGGAGAGATCGAGCGCTCCCGGGAATTCATGCGCGCGCACGATTGGGAACGCGTGGCGGAACGCTATCTCGATGCCTACCGCTGGGCGGGAGAGAACCTGCGCGCGCGGACACAAACACCCTAAAGATTTTGTAAGCGTTCATCCCGGTTACAGAAATTCCAGCCGTTCGCCCTTTATCCCCCGTTTTGGGGGATGAGCTTGTCGAAGCCTGTCCTGAGCACTGTCGAAGGGGGTGAATGGCGGTGGGGGTTCGCGGCCCGTTCATGCTTCGACAGGCTCAGCACGAACGGGCCTGACTGCTGACGCCGCGATGCGTAAGCTCGAATCATGGGGTGAACGCTTACAAGATTTTTTCGCAACCGCCCCGGAGCCCAAAATACCGTACGCAAAAATTACGGCTGCCGCAACCCCGCCTCCGGCGACCAGCGCCTTTTACTCCTACAGCCTACAGCCTTCAGCCTACAGTCTATTGTTGCAGCCCCGCCTCCGGCGACCAGCGCCCTTTGCGGCGGTTGCGGGGGGATAGTTCCGCCGGTCGCGGCAACAGCAGCTCCAGTTCCTCCGGTGTGAGCGTTGGCGCTTCGTTGCCGAGCGCGAGCCTGGAAGAGAGCCTCCAGGCCACCGTCCCTTCGGGCTGGCCTTCGCCTGCTTTCCCCGCCTGGGGCAGGAGCAGGCGGGCGGCGGCCAGTTCCCCCGATTGGATGGCGATCAAGGCTTTGAGGATATCCGGGCGCGCACCCTTGGCCCCGTTCCTCTCTGCCTCCGCGACCAGACCGGCGGCGCGCTTCACGCTCTGGTGCTGCGCGGGGTAGAACAGCGAGCACAGCGCGTAATCCAGCAGCATGGGCACGATATCGGGGGAGGATTTGTAGGCCAGGCTGAAGGCTTCTTCCGAAGCCGTGGCATCCCCGCCGTAATAAGCGGCGACCGCGTAGCGCCAGAGCGTGCCGTAGCGGTCGTTGGTCGCGAAATACGCGGCGCGGTCCGGGGGATCGGCGCGCACGGACTTCACAGGATTGGAAACCTCGTCCGTTTCGCGCCCGCGCCGGGCGGGCGCTGCCATCAGCACCAGCGGCAGTGAAAACCCCATGAGCAGCAGCCATCCCCAGCGGGCCGGCCGCGCTCTCGGCTCCAGCTTCAACCTCACAGTTCGGGGGAAAGCATCTTGGAGAGCTCGGTTTCGAGCAGCTCCTTCAAGTCCTTGGGCAGGCTGCGCCAGTGTTCGAGGTGGAGGTGCAGGTGCTCAAGGAGTTCGAGGCTGGTCTCGCAGGCCATGAGCCGTTCCACCAGGGTCTTGAGTTTTTCCGAGTCCACGTGTTTGAAGAGCCGGTGG
>JAHFOS010000063.1:8207-24385 GCA_023261545.1 bacterium | reverse complement strand
TAGCGCTCCGACCACGCTTCCATGAACCAACCGCGGGCGTCGGCGAACACGCGCGGCTCGAGTAGCACGAGACCGGCAATGGGTCCGGGCATGACTTTCATCGCCGTTTCTCCTCCAGGATCGAAAACAGGTACTGGCCGTAAGAATTCTTCTCCATGGGCCGGGCCAGGCGCTCGAGTTGCGCGTCGTCAATGTGTCCCAGGCGCCAAGCGATTTCTTCGATGCAGGCGATCTTGAGTCCCGTGCGGCGCTCGATGGCCTCGATAAAGCTGGCGGCCTCATGCAGGGATTCGTGTGTTCCGGAGTCGAGCCAGGCGATGCCGCGACCGAGGAGCTTCACATGCAACAGTTCGCGTTTAAGGTACTCGTTGTTGAGATCGGTGATCTCAAGCTCGCCGCGGGCCGACGGTTTGAGTTTGCGAGCGAATTCGACCACGCGGTTGTCATAGAAATAAAGCCCCACCACCGCGTAATGGGAGCGCGGCTGGCGCGGCTTTTCCTCCAGGCTCAACACGCGGCCATTGCTCTTGTCGAACTCCACCACGCCGTAACGCTCGGGGTCCTTGACGTAATAGCCGAAGACCACGGCTCCGTCAGCGAGGTCGGCGGCGCGGCGCACCAGCTCCGGCAAGCCTTCGCCGTAAAAGATATTGTCGCCCAGCACCAGCGCCACTTTGTCGCCGCCGATGAAGTCGGCTCCGATCCGGAAAGCCTGCGCCAGTCCCTCGGGACGCGGTTGTTCGGCGTAAGCGAAACGCAGTCCCAATTGGCTGCCATCCCCGAGCAAATCCTGGAAGCGCGGCAGATCCAGCGGCGTGGAAATAATCAGGATTTCGCGGATGCCGGCGAACATCAGCATGGACAAGGGGTAGTAGATCATGGGCTTGTCATAGACCGGCAGCAATTGCTTGCTCACCGTGCGGGTGAGCGGGTAGAGGCGCGTGCCCGATCCACCGGCAAGGATGATGCCCTTCACGTCTTGGCTCCGAGTCCCAGCCGCTCGCCGCGGTACACGCCGCTGTGGATGCGTTCCCACCAGGAACGGTGTTCGAGGTACCAGCGGACGGTCTGGCGCAGGCCGGTCGCGAAATCCACCCGCGGCTGCCAGCCCAGCTCGCCGCGGATCTTGGCGATGTCCATGGCGTAGCGCCCGTCATGGCCCGGCCGGTCCTGGACGAAGGAAATGAGCTTTTCGTGGGGTTGCGCTTTGGGGGACAGTTCGTCCATCAGGCGGCAGATGGCGCGCACCACCTCCAGGTTGTTGCGCTCGCTCTCGCCGCCGATACAGTAGGTTTCTCCAGGCCGGCCGGATTCCAGAACCCGCAGCAAGGCGCGCGCGTGGTCCTCGGCGTAAAGCCAGTCGCGCACGTTCGCGCCGCGCCCGTAAACGGGCAGGTTCCGTCCCGCCAGGGCGTTCAGGATTACCAGCGGAATGAGCTTCTCCGGAAATTGCCCCGGACCATAATTGTTGGTGCAGTTGGTGATGAGCACCGGCAAGCCGTAGGTGTGGTGCCAGGCGCGCACCAGATGGTCGGACGCGGCTTTGCTGGCCGAATAGGGCGAATGCGGATCGTAGGCCGTGGCTTCGTTAAAACTGCCTTCAGACCCCAAGCTGCCAAACACCTCGTCCGTGGAGACATGCAGGAAGCGGAAAGCCGCTTTGCGGTGGTCGGGCAACCCGTTCCAGTAGATGCGAACGGCCTCCAGCAAGCTGTAGGTGCCGACGATATTGGTATGGATGAACTCGGCCGGCCCCTCGATGGAACGGTCCACATGGGATTCGGCGGCCAGATGGATGACGGCATCCGGTTGCTCGCGGCGCAAAAGCTCGCGCACTTCCGACCCAGCGGCGATATCCAGTTGCGCGAGGCGGTAGCGCGGGCTCTCCGTCACCTCTTCCAGGGAGTCCAGGCAGGCCGCATAGGTCAGCTTGTCGAGGTTCACCACCCTGGAGCCGCTTTCGCGGATGATGAGCTTCACCAGGGTTGAACCGATAAAGCCCGCTCCGCCGGTGACGAGCAGGTTTTTCATAGCGGCGGGCCATGATAACCACCCCCCGGGCCCTGCACGGGCTGTTTCAGGGAGGCGGTATATTGGGGAGGGTGGTTTAGTGGAGCCGTGTTTTGGGGTGGGGAGAGGCTGCGAAAGAGGGACGAGAGCCTTTTTAAGGGCGGCGACTCCCATCTGCGAGTTATCCAAACGGATTCCCATACAAAAAGTCCCCAGCACCTTACCAGCCTCGCGCGTTGCATATCATGGGTCGAGTTTGCATCCCGCGATTGCCATTGACGCGCGCCTGATCCAGGGAGCCGGTATCGGAACCTACCTGCGCAGTCTCCTGCCTTTGCTGCTCGAACGCATGGCGGATTGCCGTTTCCATTTGCTGGGAAGGCCCGAGGAGGTCGCCCGCGCGGGCCTGGCCGGCCACCCGGCGGTGCGCGTCGTCCCTTTTACGGCGCCGCTGTATGGCTGGCAAGAGCAATGGGACTTGGCGCGCCTCATTCCCGGAGATACGGCACTTTTTTGGACGCCGAATTACAACTTTCCGCTGGCGTATCATGGTCGCCTCATTGCCACGGTTCATGATCTCATTCATCTCGACTGGTGGCATGGCGCGCGCGAGACTTTGCGCCGCATTTACGCCGGCTTCATGTTTCGCCGCCTCGCCCGCCGGGCCGACCGCATTATCTCGGTTTCAGCGTTCACGCGTTCTCGCCTGGAGATCAAAGCCGGAGTTCTCGGAGAACGCATCACGGTCATTCCCAATGGCTTGCAGCCGCGCTGGTTCACCGTGCGTCCCGCCGCCGCCGCCCATCCCCGGCCCTACATCCTCTTTGTGGGCAGCCTCAAGCCGCACAAGAATCTTGCCGGCCTCATTCGCGCCTTTGCGCTGATCGCCGCGCGTGTTCCCCACGATCTCGTAGCTATCGGCCGGCGCAGCGGCTTGTATTCGATGGATCGCGAAGCCGAACGGCTCGCGCACGCTCTTCCCGGCCGCGTGATCTTTGCGGGCGAGGTCCCTGACGCCGAGCTGGAGCAGTACTACCTGCACGCCGTGCTGCTGGCGCTGCCTTCCTTTTACGAAGGTTTTGGCTTTCCTCCGCTGGAGGCCATGGCTTGCGGCTGTCCGGCGCTGGTGGCGCGCACCACGTCGCTTCCTGAGATTTGCGGCGACGCGGCGCACTATGTAAACCCCGCCGACCCCCGCGACATGGCCGAGGGTTTGCTGCGCCTGTTGCAGGATGAGCCGCTGCGGAAATCCCTCATGCTGCGCGGTCGCGAGCGCGCGGGGCGCTACTCCTGGCCGCGCTGCGCCGACGCCACCGCCGCGACCTTGCGCTCGCTCCTGCCGTGAGCCGCCCCGTCTGCGCCGTCGTGCTCAACTACAACGGTTGGGGCGACACCTTGGAGTGCCTGGACAGTCTGTTCGCCTGTCAAGATCCGGAGCTCAAAGTGATCGTGTGCGATAACGGCTCCACGGACGGGTCACTCGAGCGCATCCGCGCCTGGGCCCGCGGCGAACACGTCTTGACGCGACCGGTAGACTCACCGCTGGCCAGCCAACCCGCCTACGCACGCTTTCCCATTCCCCATCGCCTTTTCCGCCGTGGCGAGAGCGAACTCAAACAATGGAGCGAACCGCTGCTCATTATCGAAAACAACGCCAATCTGGGCTTCGCCGGGGGCTGCAACCCGGCGCTGCGGTTGCTGATGGAGCGCGAGGACATCGCCTATGTGTGGCTGCTCAACAACGACACGGCGGTGGCTCCCGGATCTCCCGCCAATTTGGCGCGCCACATGGAAACGCACCCGCGGATGAGCCTGCTCGGGTCCGTCGTGCTGGAATACGATAAGCCGGGCCAGGTGCAAGCCCTGGGCGGCGGGCGCCTGCGCGCCTGGTGCGCCGCCGCCGGGGCGCTCGGACAAGGAGAGCCCTGGCCGCGACTAGGCCGTGCCCCGCTTCCCACCCTCGACTACATTGCAGGATGCGCCATCTTCCTCAAGCGGGAGACGTTGCGGCAGCTCGGCGCCATGGACGAAGCCTTCTTTCTCTACTACGAAGACGTGGACTGGTCGCTGCGGGCCCGGCGGCTCGGGCCCCTGGATTGCTGTAGGGATAGCCTCGTCTATCACAAGGAAGGGCGCAGCATCGGCTCCAGCAGCCGCCCGGCGGACAAGGAGCGCAGCCGGCTTTCCGATTATCACAGTTTCAAGAGCCGCCTGATTTTTGGGCGCAAACACTACCCATGGTTTTTGCCGCTGGTGGCCCTGAGCTTCATCGCCGTGGCCGCCCTCCGCCTGCGCCGCGGCCAGTGGGATCGCCTGGGGCTCATCGCGCGCGCGCTGTTCGGTGGCGCTCTGCCCGCAAAGCAGACCTCCGCCTTGGATCAAAAAAACGCCGCATCCGCGTCTCCGTGATCGCACACCTGGACGATACTCCACGGAAGGACGAAACGCAGGGGGAGTTGCGCCTTTCTCTGCGGGCGCTGACGATCGGGGCGGCGCTCCTCATTGTCCTCGCTTACGGCGCGCGGCACTGGTATACCCTGACGCACCGGGTGCTGATGTGGGATGACTTCCTGCTGCTTTCCGATTCGGCCACCGTGCCGCGTTTCGCGCACTGTTTCCTCTACACCTTCCTGCACTTCATCCCCTTCCTGCGGTTGGCGATGTTCGCTTTCATCCAACTGCTCCCGGTGCACCATTTGCCGGCAGCCACGAGCCTATGGTGCCTGTTCTGGGTCGTCGCTTTCGCGCTGAGCTTCCTGCGCCTGCTGCGCCTTTATGGCATCGCCTTGCTTCCAGCGCTGGCGGGACTGAGCTTCGTGCTTTTCAACCCGCTTTTCGCCGAAATCGAGATATGGTTCACATCCACCTTTTACTTGATTGCACTGGTCCTTGGTCTTGAAGGACTGGTGCAAATGGAGCATTACCTGCGCGGAGGCGGGAGGTGGCGCGCAATCGCCTCCGGCATTCTTTTTCTGCTCGCCCCTAGCGCCTGGTCAACGGGCTACATCGCCGCGGGACTCGGTGCGCTTGTCATTATCGGAGCCTGGCGCACCTTGTCGGCTCCACGCCGCCGTGGTGGGCTGCTGCTGCTCGCCTGGGCCTTTTTGGCCTACCCCGCGCTGCGGTTTGTCGGAGAGTTTGTCGCGGGCAGCACCTACTTGAGCGTCACGCCCTGGAAAATCGGATCCATGATCCAAGCCACCTTAAAACTCGTCGGCGATGGTCTCATCTTTGGTTCGCTCGGACTGTGGGGTATGCCGGCCCGGCCTTTCCCCCGCCCTCCGGACGTCATGTTGTATCTCGCCTCCGGCCTGGTTATGCTCCCCATCGTCGCCATCGCCCGAGGCAAAAACTGGCGCTTGCAAGCGGGACTTGCTTTCGTGGCCGTCTTCCCGGCATTGGCGGTGCCGCTCTACTTCCGTGGCACGCAATTCTCCTACGACGATATGCGCTGGTTCGTGCGCTATTTCACAACCCCCCTCTTCGGTGGTGGCATGGTATTGGCCATCGCCGGGCACATGGTTTTAATGCGCTGGCGTAACGGAGCCCTGTGGAGTTTCGGGCTTATGGCGCTCATGATCACTGTGGGATTCCTAAACAAACTGCCAGAACACTATGTGTATGCGGGGCTGCCACGGGAGCGCCAGCACAACTTGCGTCGGCCTCAAATGGAACAACTGCGCTATCTGTCACGACTTTTCGCCACCGCTCAAGCCCAGCATGTGGGAGCGCAGCCTCTGGTGGACGCTTACTACGCGCCCTTGGAGGGGAGCGTAGCGAATCACAACGCCATGGGGCTTTACACCGGCTACAACGAGCCCAACGCGCAACCCATTTCCGCGCCGGTCGTGCAAGCCCTCAACCAGATCATCCGCGAGAGCGAAGTATGGAAAAGTTATCAGTCCCTGACTTACAACTTCGATTTGCCGACACCGCTCTTGCGTCCTGGCCGGCCGGGTGAGGACATGGCAGGGGCCATCAATCTCGGCATTGAGACCCTGATGCAAACATCTCCAGATATTCACCTCACGCAAATCACCGCCTCCACCGCACCCGCCGGGGAGTACCTTATTACGGGTGGCGATCCGTACCTGTCTTTCCGCCTGCCACCGGAGATGCCCCCCATTGATCGCGTGGTTGTGGACGCCGAAATTTTAGGTGCCGAGCACATGGACCTGGAGTTCACCCTGGCTGGCACTGATGGATCGCCGACGGCGTCGCTGCGCGTGAGGGGAGAAACCACACATTTCATCTGCGATGTTCCCGTAGGTCGCTTTGCCTGGCTGTACCAGGGTCGCCACACGATTCTGCGCCTGGACCCCGAGGCTCAGTTGGGGGCGTCACCGTTGCGCCTGCGTCTCTGGCGGGTTGCCGTGGTGCCCTGAACTGGACAGGTAAAGGCTGGCATTTATCTTGAGATATCCACCAGCTCGGGGACGGGCTCATCCTTCTTGTAGAACGTGACGCCGACGCGCTGAATGTGACCGATAAGATCGGGGGAGCTGATGTCGTTGAAAATGCATAAATCTACGGTATAAGGCAGGGAAGAATCGTCGAGTTCCGCGATGATCCTGTAAATCGTGGTCAGGGTCAGGTCTGTCCCGCCGCGCAAGGCCAGGTCAATGTCGGAGCCGTTCTTGTAGTCACCTTTGGCACGAGAGCCATACAGGATCGCCTGTTCGACCTGCGGATGTCGGCTCAGAATGGCGTAGATCTTCCGAATAGCGGATTGTGGGAGACCGAAGTTCATGTTTCCGGTTTCCTCTGCAGCTCCTCCAGCTTGCTTCGGAGCGCCTGGAATTGCTCGATGTAGGTGTGTTGAATCGCGGAGATGATCTGGGTGGCCGTGGCCTCATCATACGCGTGGGAGGTGAGGTTGCGGCTCTGGATCATGTCCATCCAAGTTTCACCGCCTTCGATCAACCCTGAGCCGAAGGCCTTGCGGGTGGCGTCCTTCGAGCCGTACAGATCTTGAACGCCGCGGTTTTCAAGGAAATCCTTCAGGGTTTTCCAGGCCAGTTCATGAGTGAACTCGAAGGCCTTGATCAGCCCCTGCTCCTCGAGTTTCGAGAGCGGGCGTTGCTGAGACAGGGCCACGGCCTCCTGCAATTGCGCAAGGGCTTTGGTGAAATGATTGAACCGTTGAATCCAGCGGATGTCCTGTGCGCTCACGAGGAGCCTTGCGACACTTTTAGATCGGGGCATGACCTCATATTACGCGAGAATTGGGAGCGGAAAGACGCCATGAGAGGGCAGAGAAAGCTGTGATCGTGCAAGTCTTCTTGTCCGACTCTGGATGGGACAGCCTTGGGGAGGGGAGTTGACGATAGCCAACGAGGGGTAAAAGTGCCCGCCGCATCCATAAAGTCAGTTTTTTCACCATTTTAGCATCTTAAATGGATAAGGCCGAAGCCCTGGGCCTGTATCAAAAGCTCTATCTCGTGCGGCGCTGCGAGGAGAAGATACGGGAGGAGTACTTCAAGGACGAAATGAAGACACCGGTGCATCTCGGCATCGGTGGCGAGGCCATTTCCGTCGGGGTGGTTCAGGCGTTGCCTCCCGCCGCCCTCACCTTCGGCACCTATCGCAATCACGCCCTGTATCTCGCCAAAACCGACGATGTGGAGGGCTTCTTCGGCGAACTCTATGGAAGGGCGAGCGGCCGCTGCAAGGGCAAGGCCGGTTCGATGCACTTGTGCTATCCCGAAAGAGGGCTCGTCGCCACTTCGGCTGTCGTTGGCACCACCATCCCGGTGGCGCTCGGCGCCGCCATGGCTTCGCGTTACCGCGGCCGCAACGAGGTGGTGGCCGCCTTTTTCGGGGACGGAGCCACGGAGGAGGGCACGTTCTGGGAAAGCCTCAACTACGCCAGCCTCAGGGGCTTGCGGCTGCTCTTGATCTGCGAAGACAACGAGCTGGCCATCCACACGCACGTCAATGACCGCCAGGGGCACGAAGGGCTGCTGAGCGCGGTTTCCGGTTTCCGCTGTCACGCCGAGCGGGCTGACGGTTCCGACCTCCCCGCCGTGCTCGAAGCCGCGCGCGGCATCTTGCGCAAGATGGAGAAGGATCCCCGCCCGGGCTTTCTGCACCTCAGCTACTACCGCTTTCTCGAACACGTCGGGCCCCTCGAGGACTTCAAGTTCGCCTACCGCAAGAAACCGGAGGAAAAGGAGCTGCAGCGCAGGGATCCCGTGCATCGCTTCGAACAGACGCTGGCGGCTCTCGGCGCGCGCGCGGAGGAGATCGCCAACGTGCGCAGCAAAGTGGACGAGCGCGTGCTGAAAGAGGTCGCCGCCGCGCAAAAGGCGCCTTTTCCCGAGCCCAGCGAGCTGATGACCGATGTTTTCGTATGAGGAATCCCCGATAGCTTGGCGATGAAGCGCAACATCCAGTTTCGCGAGGCTCTGAGTTCCGCCCTGGCGGACGAGATGACGGCGGACCCCAGCGTCTTCGTCTTCGGCCTCGACGTTCCCGACCACAAGCGCATCTTCGGCAGCACCGCCGGCTTGCTGGAAAAATTCGGCCCCGAGCGCGTCTTCGACACGCCGCTGTCCGAGGACGCCATGACCGGCGCGGCGCTGGGCGCGGCGCTCGCGGGGTTGCGGCCTGTCCACGTGCACATCCGCGTGGACTTCGCGCTGCTGGGCATGAACCAGATCATCAATATGATCTCGAACCTGCGCTACATGACGGGCGGGCAAATAGGCAAGCTCCCCATCGTGATCCGCGCCGTCATCGGCCGTGGCTGGGGGCAGTCGGCCCAGCACAGCAAATCGCTGCAGGGGATGTTCGCGCATTTCCCCGGGCTCAAGGTGGTCATGCCCAGCTCTCCGCAAGACGCCTACAGCCTGCTGCGCGCCTCCATCCGCGACGACAACCCGGTCATTTTCCTCGAACACCGCTGGCTCTATGACGTGGTGGGCGAAGTGGATGACGCTCATGCCGTCCCCCTGGGGCTCGCCAACGTGCGCCGCCATGGCAAGGATATCACCCTCGTCTGCACCTCATGGATGAACGTCGAGGCCCACAAGGCCGCCGACCTGCTGGCGCGGCGCGGGGTGGAGGCCGAGATCGTGGACGTGCGTTCCATCGCGCCGCTGGATGCCGCCACTATCCTGAAATCCGTGAGGCGCACCGGCCGCTGCATCGTCGCCGACTACGACTGGTCCTTCTGCGGCTTCGCGGCGGAGCTGGCCGCGCAGATCCACCACGGCTGTTTTAAAGAACTCAAGGCTCCGGTGGAGCGGGTGGGCTTCGCGCACACGCCCTGCCCCACCACGCGTCCGCTTGAAAACCTCTTCTATCCGAGCGCCAAGACCCTGGTGCGCGCGGCGGAACGGTTGCTCGGCCTGGACGAGATGGATCTTTCCCAGGAAAAGTTCTACACCTACGAAGTCAATTTCAAAGGACCCTTCTAGAAGGCCCCCTTTCATGCGCAAGCTCGACGCCCTTTTCGTCCATCCCAATGCCGCTCCGGCCATCTACCAGAAGCTGAGCGACAACCTTTCGGCCATCGAACCGCCCCTCTGGGCCGGGTTGCTCGCCCAGTACACGCGCCGCAAAGGCTTCAGCGTGGATATCGTGGACGCCGAGGTCGAACACTACGACGTGGCGCAGACGGTCGCCGCCATCCACGACCGCCATCCGCGCCTGGTGGTGGTCATCGTTTACGGCCAGCAGCCCTCGGCCTCCACCCAGAACATGCACGGGGCGAGCGAGCTCGTGAACGCCCTCAAGGGGGCGTATCCCTCCACCAAGGTGCTGCTCGTGGGCGGGCACGTTTCCGCGCTGCCCAAGAAAACGCTGGACGAAGAGCAGGCGGATTTCGTCTGCCAGGGCGAGGGCGTGCACACCATCCGCGGGCTGCTCCAGGCCGACATGGATGACGTTGCCAGCCTGAAGAAAATCCCCGGCCTGTGGTACCGCGAGGATGGCAAGGCCGTGTTCACCGTGGCCGCGGAGATCGTCCCCGAGAAGGACATGCCGACGGAGATGCCCGGCATGGCCTGGGACCTGCTGCCCATGGATCGCTACCGCGCGCACAACTGGCACTGCTTCGACAACGTGCATGCGCGCACGCCCTACGCCTCGATCTACACCAGCCTGGGCTGTCCCTTCCGCTGCACCTTCTGCTGCATCAACGCCCCCTTCGGCGGCTCCAGCTTCCGCTATTGGGATCCCCAGTTCATCATCACCGAGTTCGACACGCTGGCGCGGAAATACAACATCCACAACCTCAAAATAGCCGACGAGATGTTCGTGCTCAAGGAGAAGCATTTCCTCGAACTCTGCAAGCTGCTGGCCGAGCGCGACTACGGCTTCAACATCTGGGCCTACTCGCGCGTGGATACCGTGAAGCCCAAGCACCTGGAGGCGCTCAAGAAGGCGGGGGTGAACTGGCTGGCGCTGGGCATCGAGTCCGGCAGCAAGCACGTGCGCGACGGCGTCACCAAGGGCCGCTTCGGCGAGCTCGACATCGTGAACATCGTGCGCCAGATCAAGGAAGCGGGCATCAACGTCATCGGCAACTACATCTTCGGGTTGCCCGACGACACCCACGAGTCCATGCAGTCCACCCTGGATATCTCCCTGGACCTCAATTGCGAGATGGCCAACTTCTATTCGGCCATGGCCTACCCCGGCTCCAAGCTCTACGACATCGCCATCGAAAAAGGCTGGAAATTGCCCTCCACCTGGGTGGGATACTCGCAGCACTCGGTGGACACCCTGCCGTTGCCCACCGAACACCTGCCCGCCAGCGAGGTGCTGGCCTTCCGCGACAAGGCCTGGCAGACCTACTTCACCAGCCCGACCTACCTCGGTTACGTGCGCAAGAAGTTCGGCGAGGACACCTGGAAGCACGTGAAGGAGATCGCCAAGATCAAACTGACGAGAAAGAATGCGGCCACGCTGCAGCCTGTATTGGCGAACTGAGGGAGGGCGATAATGAAGATTCTGGTCACGGGCGGGGCGGGTTATATCGGGTCGGTGCTGGCGCCGCTGCTGCTGGCCGAAGGGCATGAGGTGACGGTCTACGACAGCTTCATGTACAACCAGACGCCGCTGCTCGACGTCTGCTGGCATCCCCAGCTCACCGTCCTGCGCGCCGACGTGCGCGACCAGGACCGGCTTGGGGGGGAGCTCAAAAAGGCTGACGCCGTCCTGGCCCTGGCCTGCCTCACCGGCGCGCCGCTATGCGCCAAGGATCCCGAGACCGCCAAGGCGGTGAACCTTGAGGCCGTGCGCTTTTTGCTCCGGTGCAAATCGAAGTCTCAAAAGATGGTCTTCCCCTGCACCAACAGCGGCTACGGCGTGGGTCAGGCGGGCATCCACTGCGATGAGGATACGCCCATGCGGCCCCTTTCGCTTTACGGCCGGCTCAAGGTGGAGATCGAGAAGGAGCTCCTGGACAGCGGCGAGTGCGCCACCTTCCGCTTCGCCACCGTCTTCGGCGTGAGCCCGCGCATGCGCCTGGACCTGCTGGTGAACGACTTCACCTACCGCGCCGTGAACGACAAGGCGGTGGTGCTCTTCGAGCCGCACTTCAAGCGCAACTACCTGCATGTGCGCGACGCCGCGCGCGCCTTCATGCACGCGCTCACGAACTACGACCGCATGAAGGGCCGGCCCTATAACGTCGGGCTCTCCGAGGCCAACCTCAGCAAGCTCGAGCTGTGTGAGGCTATTCAGAAAGAGATCCCCGATTTCCACTTCGTGATCTCGGAGATCGGCAAGGACCCCGACCAGCGCAATTACATCGTGAGCAACGCGCGCATCGAGGCCACGGGCTACCGCACGGTGGTGGGGCTCCAGGCGGGGCTGCGCGAGCTCATCAAGGGCTACCAGATCCTCAAGCGCAACCAGTACGCCAATGTCTGAGAGGCCGCGCCGCCGCAGGGGCGGATCGGCCCATGTGTTTTTGAGCGACCATCCCACGGATGGTGCCTGAAATACCAAGTTGAATCCGGACAGCAAAGTCTATATCGCCGGACACACCGGTCTGGTGGGCTCGGCGCTGCTGCGGCTGCTGGCGGCCCGGGGCTTCCACCGCGTAGTCACCCGGCCGCGCGCGGAGCTCGATCTCACCGACGCGGCCGCCGTGGGGCGTTTCTTTCAGGCGGAGCGGCCCGAAGTCGTTATTCTGGCGGCGGCGCGCGTGGGCGGCATCCGCGCCAACAGCACGTATCCCGCCGATTTCATCCGCGAGAACCTGCTCATCAGCCTGAACGTCGTCCAGCAGGCTTTTGCCACGGGCGCGCGCAGCCTCGTGCACTTCGGCAGCGGCTGCATGTACCCTAAGCTCTGCCCGCAACCCATGAAAGAAGAGCACATCCTCACGGGGCCTCCCGAGGAGACCAACGCCGCTTATGCCCTGGCCAAGCTTGCCGGCGCGCAGCTCTGTCACAGCTACAACCAGCAGCACGGCACGCGCTTCATCGTGCCCATTCCCGCCAACCTCTACGGCCCGGGCGACAACTTCCACCCTGAGGACAGCCACGTCATTCCCGGCTTGTTGCGCCGTTTCCACGAGGCCAAACTGCGCGGTGACGGCGAGGTGGTCATCTGGGGCAGCGGCAAGCCGCGCCGCGAGTTCCTCTTCGTGGACGATCTCGCCGCGGCGACGCTTTTCCTCGTGGAGCAATACAGCGAGAACCGGCCCATCAACGTAGGGTACGGCAGCGACGTGAGCGTGCTGGAACTCGCCGAGGCCGTGCGACGCGCGGTGGGCTACGCGGGGAGTATCCAACTGGATGTCACCAAGCCCGACGGCATGCCGCGCAAATTCATGGATTCCAGCCGCTTGACGGCGCTGGGATGGCGGCCCAGCGTGGGTCTGGAAGAGGGGTTGCGGCGCACCTACCAGGATTACCTTGTGTCCAGCGCGGTACAGCGGAAGGTCGGATGATCATCACCAAAACACCCTTCCGACTCTCCTTCTTCGGCGGCGGCACCGATTACCGGCCCTGGTTCCAGGAGCACGGCGGGCTCATCATCGCCGCCGCCATTTCCCGTTACTGCTATATTTCACTGCGGCCACTGCCGCCTTTCTTCGAACATAAGACGCGCGTGGTTTACTCGCATATCGAGTCGGTGAACTCCCATACGGAGATCCGCCACCCGTCCATCAAGCACTGCCTGGAGTTCATGAAGACCCACGCCGGATTGGAGGTCCACCACGACGGCGACCTGCCCGCGCGTTCGGGTATCGGATCGAGCTCCTCGTTCACCGTGGGCTTCCTGAATGCGCTGCACGCCCTTAAATACGAACTCGTCACCCAGAAGACCCTGGCGGACGAAGCCATCCACGTCGAACAGAACCTCATCCAGGAAAACGTGGGCATCCAGGACCAGATCATGGCGGCCTACGGTGGACTCAGGGTCATCGAAATGGGCCCCGGCGACCAGTACCGCGTGCTGCCGCTCTTCCTGCCGCCGGACTATTTCAAGGCCCTGGAGGAGCATGTGCTGCTGGCCTTTTCGGGCGTGAGCCGGCTGGCCACCGTGTATGCCCAGAAGCAGATCGAGAACATCCAGACGGGCAAGACGCAAGGCGAACTCCAGGACATGCTGGGCATCGCGCGCGAAGCGCTGGAGATGTTCCGCCGCCAGGAGTGCCTCTCGGAAATCGGCCGGCTGCTCGACCGCAGTTGGCAGCTCAAGAAGCGCCTGGCCAGCGACCTCAGCAACTCCGGCATTGACGAGGTGTACGAGACGGCGCGCAAGGCCGGCGCTTATGGCGGCAAGCTCATGGGCGCGGGCGGCGGGGGCTTCATCATGTTCCTCGCGCCCCCCTACAAGCACGAGGCCATCCGCAAGGCCTTGACGGCCATCAAAGTCTGGGTGCCCTTTAAAATAGACATGGACGGTTCGCACGTCCTGCTGCACAACGATGACGAGTGGGAGGATTCCTGGAATGCCTGAGCGCAGCGCTACCGCTACGAAACCCGTGACGGACCTCAACTGGCCGCTCATGGAGAACAACATCCCGCGCGCGGACCTCGATGCCGTCATCGAGTTCCTCAAGGGCGAACCCATCCTCACGCAGTCGGCCCAGGTGCGCGCCTTCGAGGAGGAATGGTCGGCGTGGGTGGGGGTCAAGCACAGCGTGTACCTCAATTCCGGATCCTCGGCCAACTATCTCACCCTGGCGGCCTTGAAATACCTGAACGGCGTTGGCGAGGTCATCGTGCCCACGCTCACCTGGGTCTCGGACATCGCCGCGGTTTTGCAGGCCGGCTTCACCCCCGTCTTCGTGGACATCCATCCCGATACCTTGTGCATGGACGAGGACCAGGTTGTCGCCAAGCTCAACCAGCGCACCAAGGCGGTGTTCCTCACCTACGTCCAGGGTTTCAACGGGCTTTCTGACAGGCTGCTGGAGGCCTTGAAGCGCGAAGGCGTGCCGCTCATCGAGGACGTGTGCGAGTCGCACGGGGCCTCCTTCAAAGGCCGCCGTCTCGGTTCCTTCGGCTGGGCCTCCAACTTCTCCTTCTATTACGCCCACCACCTCAGCACCATCGAAGGCGGCATGGTGTGCACCAACGACAGCCAGCTTCACGAGGTGCTGCGCATGGGCCGCTCGCACGGCATGGTGCGCGAGGTGCGCGACGAGGCGCTGCGCCGCGAGCTCATCGCGCGCAATCCCCAGTGCAACCCGGAGTTCATCTTCGCCTTTCCCGCCTGGAACTTCCGCAACAACGAAATTGACGCGGTCATCGGCCGCCAGCAATTGAAGCGCCTGGACGCCAACATCGAGAAGCGCAACCGCAGCCACCGCTTGTTTCTGAGCCGGCTCGACGCCAAAAAGTATAAAACCGACTTCCGGCTGGAGGGCAGCAGCAACTACGCCCTCAACCTGGTGCTGCGCCGGGCGGACCCGGATTTCTGCGCGCGCGTGATGGACACGCTCAAGGCTTGCCGCGTGGAGTTCCGCCGCGGCAGCGCGGGCGGCGGCAACCAGTTGCGCCAGCCCTACCTCAAGGGCGTCGTTCCCGAGTTCGAACACCTGAAGTATCCCCACGTCGAACACATCCACTATTACGGCTTCTACATCGGCAACTATCCCGACCTCCCCGAGGAACGCATCACCGCCCTGTGCGAGATCCTGAACGCGATTCGCTGAAGGATTCCGAGCGCCTGGTGGCCGGGAGCCCCAAGTTCCGGCGCTGGCGCGACAAGCTCAAGGAAAACGGTGTGACGCTGCACGGCTACCGCGTGCTCGCCGCCATTTCGCGCGACGGCCAGAACCTCTTCAGCGCGCTCCTGGATTGCGACCTGGAAACCTCCGACAGCCGCGTGACGCGCTGCATGTTCATCCGTGGCGAGAGCGTCTCGGTTATACCCGCGGTGCGTTGCAGCGACGACGGGGATTGGTACGCCCTCATGGTGGAGCAACACCGCTTCGGGGCCGGCGGCACCCTGACCCAGGAGTTCCCCAGCGGCATGGTGGAGGGCGATGACCCGCGCGCCAGCGCGGTGAAGGAGCTGCGCGAAGAGCTGGGCTTGGTGGTGCGTCCCGAAGAACTTCAGCCCCTCACGCGCGAGCCGCTGGTGTTATGCACTTCCATGGTGGACGAGACCGTGCACTTCTTCTATCTGATCCTCGACCGTCCGCGCGCCTTTTTGGACGGCCTCGAAGGCAGGTCCGCGGGCCTGGCCGCCGAGCACGAATACATCCGCATCCGCGTGCAGCGCATGCGGGACGTGGCCGGCAACCTGAATTTCCTGTGCCCCACGGGGGTCAAACTGCTTGAGCGCGCGCTGGGGCGGATGTTTTTATAGAAGGCTATCCAAGTGAATATAAACTTTTCCAAGACTCACGGGCGGCTGCGCGCCCTGCACGGGGTGAACAACGGCCCCATCTGTTTCGGCGGGCTCACGAACCTGACGGAGTACCACCGCGCTCTGAATATCCCCAGCACGCGGCTGCACGATTGCGGCTGGCCGCATCCGGTGGTGGTGGATGTGCCGGCGATTTTTCCCGTTTTTTCAGCCGACGAGCAGGACCCCGCCAGCTACCACTCCGAGGCCACCGACGACTATCTCGCGTCCCTGGTGCCCCTCACGAAACGGGTGATCTACCGCCTGGGCACCAGCATCGAGCATACCGCGCGCCGCTACCACACCCATCCACCGCGGGATTTCGCCAAATGGACGCGCATCTG
>JAHFOS010000063.1:0-8197 GCA_023261545.1 bacterium | reverse complement strand
CCGGCATTTCAACGAGGGCTGGGCGGGAGGCCATCATTTCGGCATCAAGGACTTCGAGATCTGGAACGAACCCGATCTGGGAGAGCGCATGTGGAGCGGCACCCGCGAGCAGTATTTCGAACTCTACGCCCAGGCGGCGCGCGCCATCAAGGCGCACGACCCTTCCCTGCGCGTGGGCGGGCCCGGCCTGGCCTTCGCGGCGGGGGAATTCGCCGTGGCCTTCCTGGACTTCGTGCGCGCGCAGCGTCTGCCGCTGGACTTCTTTTCCTGGCACTTGTACGCCTCCGAGCCCGTGGCGGAGAAGCGCCTGGCGCTCCAGGTGCGCGCCATGCTGGACGAGCGCGGGTTTCAAAACAGCCAGAGCCTGCTCACGGAGTGGAACTGCTTCGTCGGCGACTGGCTCAGGCTCCATGAGCCGGCCCACAACCGGGAGTGTTTCACCCGCTCGCGCGGGCCCGAGGGCGCCGCCCTGGTCGCCTCGGCCCTGATCCTGCTCCAGGACGCCGCGGTGGACGAGGCCAACTTATACAGCGGCGACACCCAGTGGTGGGGGGCCTTCGACGAGTTCGGAGCGCCCCACAAGGTGTATTACGGCCTACTCGCCTTTGCCCGCCTCATGGAAACACCGCTGCGCGCGGCGGCAACGGGAGGCGACGAGACGACCGGCCTCACGGTGGCGGCAGGGCTGGCCGAGGACCGGCGCAGCGCGCAGGTCCTCGTCAGCAATCATCGCGATGGTCGCTCCAGCTACGCCCTTGAAATGGCGGGCCTGCCTTTCAAACAGGGGAGCGCCGAGATTTTCCTGCTGGACGGAAAATACGACCTGCAATCCGTCCGCACTCAGGACTTTTCTGGCGCGGCTATTACGTTGCAGCAGGAGCTTCCGGCGCCTTCCGTGGCGCTGATCCAGTTGCGGGAAAAGTGACCCGCCTCGGTGGACGCGCTGAGAAAGGACGGCCCCCTAAATACTCCTACATTACGGCGCCCCTTTTTTAGAGGCCTTGCACCTGCGCAGCATCCAGAGGCCTGCAATCCCGACAAAGAGGCCCGTGAGGAAGATCCAGAAAGGCCGGCAAGTGAAGGGGCAGGTGGCCCTCGCGGGTGATGCGTCGAGGATCTTGACGGCATCGTTAATTTCGGCGAATTCCCGGGGTTCGGCCCACACCAGTAGCGCGTTCTGATCGGCCACCGCCACGACGCGGGCCCCTGCAGGGAGCGGGGAGCTTGGCTCCCGGTTTTTTTGCGAGGCCTCTTTCTCCGGAGCCGTGGCCGGGGAATCTGCGCGCAGCAGCCGGTTGAGGTTTTCCGCCAAGGCTTTGGCTTTGGAGTTCTGCAAGCGCAGGACGTGGATATTGGTTTTCTCGTTTTCGGCGTTGGCGTCGAGAAAGTCAATAAACTCCTGCACCAGCAGGTGGTCCTTTGCCACCGCACTGACCAAAAGCCGGTTGGTGCGGTCGTCAGGGAGAATAAAAGCCTGATCGGACAGACTAACTGCGGCTCCCTCACGCGCGCGCTCGAGAGCCAGAAAAGCCATGATATGCCCGCGCGCCTGCGATGCGTCAGAATGATTGAATTGATAAATCTGTATCTTGGGTTCCTCTTCCGGCACGTCGAGCAGAGCCACCAGATCGAGAAAAGCCTTGATATCCGACTCGGCGGCGGTAACGACGAGCGTTTTGTTGTCTCTTAGAGGAATGGGCGGCCGGACGGTACTGATGTTCTCGAAGAAAGGCCGCAGAATGTCTATCGTCACGTGCTTCAGGCGCACCACCGCAACCACATAGCGCTCGGAATCCAGGGGTCGTTTCTCAATGCCGTCGTCGTAAATGGGCAGCGGCAGTCGATTGGCCTCCTGCAACGGAATCAAGCGCAGGATCCCGTCTTTTTCCACTACGGTGTAGCCATAAAGCGGCAAAACCTGCTCCAATACGGATTGCCATAATTCTGAGCCCGCCTCTTTGGCCAAATCAAATTCTGGGGGAAGAACGATGACGGCTTTGCGATTCTTGAGCTGAGGCAGCAAGTTGTCGTCGGGGATGATGATTTTTCCGGATTTCCTGCTTATATTCTCGATTACGGAGAGGAGGTCCAGCTCATGCACATGGAGCTTGGGCGATGAAACCGACGCATGGCCGGGCTCGGCGGCCTGGGGACCCAACGCCGGTTCCTCTCCGATTGCAACGGGTGCGACGAAAGTCAAGACCGCCAACAGAATGACGAGCCGTTGATTGACGCGACGTCCCCGCGCAACTGAAATTTTAACCACGGCCGGTCGGCGCTGACAACTATTGCCGTGCGATTTAAACATCGGGCGCAATTTAATAACAAAGGTTCCTCTGACAAGGCGGCGAAGCCTATTTATTTCAGCGTCCACGACAGCGAAGGTTCGAAAACCAAGGACAGACAGAACCATGATCCCAAGTGCAAAAGGGATGATCCCGTTTATCATCAGCTCCCCGCGGGAATCCAGATGGACGACACCTTGAATCTTCCTGACAAGTATGACGTGATCGTGGTCGGCGGCACGCCGGGAGGCATCACGGCGGCGATTGCCGCGGCCCGCATGGGATCGACGGTCCTGTTGCTCGAACGCACGGCGCACGTTGGCGGACTTCCGGCCAACGGGCTGGGCTCGACGGACATCGCGACGCGGGGCGCGACGGGCGGGTTGTTTCTCGAATTCATCCAGCGCATTCGCGCCCATTACCAAGGCCATCCCGATTGCAGCGACGGCTATCATTTCGAGCCGTCCGTGGCCGAGCGCGTGCTCAAGGCGATGCTGGCGGAGCACGCTGAGGGCGTGACCGTCCTCACACACCGGCAATTCGACGGTCGCGTGGCCCGCGCTGGAGGGTGCGTCAACGCGGTGACGGTCCGCAACCGCCAAAACCAGAAACCGGAGACTTACAGCGGCCGCGTGTTCGTGGATGCGACCTACGAAGGCGATCTCGCGGCGGCGGCCGGGGCGAGGTTCCAGACGCGCCGCGAAGCGCGGGCGGAGTATCACGAGCCCTTGGCCGGCAAAGTGTACAAGGCGTGGGCGGGTGACGTCGGCGCGGGCTCGACCGGCGCGGGCGATGACACGATTCAGGCGTACAACTACCGGCTGTGCCTGACCGACCGGCCTCACAACCTTGTCCCGATTCCCCGTCCCGCGCGTTATGACCGCGAGGAATACCGGTCGCTGGCGGACGACCTCAAGCTCGGGCGCTGGGCCGGCGCGATGGGCGGCGAGCTTTTTTTAGAGGGCATCGGGCGCATCGTCAACATCGTCACGCTGCCCAACGGCAAGACCGACAGCAACAACCAGCATCTGGCTTTCCTCTCCACCGATCTTCCGGAAGAGAACTACCCCTGGCCGACGGCCGACTGGGCGTGGCGCGACCGCTTCGCGGAACGCTTGCGCGCTTACACGCTCGGATTGCTCTGGTTCGCGCAGAACGACCCCGATCTCCCCGCCGATTTTCGCGCGGCCTGCCGCAAGTGGGGTTTCGCGAAAGACGAGTATCAGGACAACGACAACTTTCCCCGGCAGGTGTACGTGCGCGAGGGCCGGCGCATCGAGGGCGAGCACTTGTTCACGGCGCACGATGCCTTGCCCACCGCACCGGGCGGACGACCGCCGCTCTACCCGACCAGCGTCACCGCCAGTCATTACGCGCTCGACTCGCACGCCGTCCGCAAACGCGAGCCGGATCGCGTGCATCTCGACGGTTTCCTGAGCCACCCGACTAAGCCGTACACGGTGCCGTTCGGCGTGATGGTGCCGCGCGGGCTGGACAACGTGCTGGCGCCCGTGCCGATCTCCGGAACGCATATCGGCTTCAGCACGCTGCGCATGGAGCCCTGCTGGATGGCGCTCGGCCAAGCCGCCGGCATCGCCGCGGCGATGATGGCGCGCGCAGGGCTTAGCGCTCACGCCATTGCCATCCCCGAAATTCAGCGGCAATTGCTGGATCAGGGCGCGATTTTGATTTACTACGGAGACACCGACTCGTCACACCCCGCTTTTAAAGCCCTGCAATACTTCGGCTTGCGCGGCGCCATTCCGGAATGGAGGGCGCGGTTGGACGACCCGGCAACGGCGCAGGACATCGCGTGTTGGGGAGAGCTGGCGGGAAAGCCATTGGGGGCAATCCAGCCGGGAACACTGACGCGGGGTCAACTGTTGCAGCGTCTGCACGGGGAGTGATGGGCGCGGGCAAGTTTGGGATATCAAAAGCGGTGCAAAAGAGAATTACGCTGACAACTTCCAATGTCCGGTGGCGTCGAGCCTTTGCTATCGCGACGGGGCTGTTTTCGGCCTGCTTTGCTCTCGCGGCCGCTACGCCCATGGATGTGCCAATAAAAGAGGACGCCGAGACCACCATCGAGTGCGAGTACGGCAAGCTGGAGAGCAAATCTTTTGGCGGCAAGAACTTCAAGCCCCGGCCCGGCACCTATCACTACAAAGCCTACGTACCTCCGGGCTATAAAGACACGCCTGACTTGCAGCGGCCTTGCCTGTTCATCTTCTCCCCCGGCGGCGCTGCAGAAATGAGCAGCGTGCGCGATCGCCTGCGACGCGAGGGCTGGATCGTCGTGATGCTGGTGGAGGCGAAAAATGGGCCCGAGGAACCCATCCTGGGCAACTTCCTGGCGGCTCACGACGACGCCGTGCAGCGCCTGCGCGTTCAGGAGGGGCTCAAGTTCGCCACCGGCGTCTCTGGCGGCGCGCGCGCCAGCAGCCAGTGCATCTGCTGGCGCGAGGGCTTCGCCGGCATCATCCTGCAGGTCGCCGGCTTCTGGTACACCGACAACGGCAGCTACCAGTACGCTGGCGTCCAGCAACACAAGGACCTGGTGGTTTTCGGGCTTTTCGGGGACACGGACATGAACCTCAGCGAGGCCGAGCAGACCCAGCGCCAGCTTCCCGCGCACACGCGCTACCGCTACGAGGTCTTTCCCGGCGGGCATATCCCCGCCCCCGTCAAATACATGGATCACGCCTTTGACTGGATCGAGGATCGCGTTTACCTCGAAACGACGATGCCGAAAAACGCTCAGTTCTGGGTGACCAGGAAGAACGCCCGACATTGGTACCTGCATGTGTTGAGCCAGCGCCTGAAGGCGGCTGAAAAACTGGAAGTCGGCATCCTCCAATACGAAGCGCTCGACTGGTTGCTCAAGTTCAGCGCGAAGCATAGCCTCGCCCAAATGGACAAGGAGGCGAGGGAAAACGAGGACGCCGCGCGCAAGCAAATGGCCGAGCTCAAGAAGAGCGCGGAGCTTGGCAAAGAAATAGCCGCACAGCAGGCCTTCCGCAAGCTGGTACTGGCCGAAGCAACCGAGCGCGCCAAGAAGCAGGGGAAGAAGCAGGCATCTCAGGGCCTCTTCAAGCTCTATCAGGACTTCACCGCCCTGGCCAAAAAGCACGATGGCACCGAGTACGCCCACCGCGCGCAGGAGCGGGCCGAGGATCTGCAGACGGAGATCGAAGCGCAGAAGAAGCCTGGGATCGGGGAAAAGCCGTGAGGCAATAATTTTGGTCTATTGAATACGCGCAGGAATAGGCTCGGGGAAAAGGCCGCGTTCTCCTGATGGAGTCCCGCGCGCGTCACAACGCCGCCTTGAATGTTCTGGGCGAAGGCATTTGGGGCTTTCAGGTGGGGCTGGTGGCTACCGCCACCGTGCTGGTGCTGTTGTTGCGTCATTTCAGGGCTGGCGAGCGGACCGTGGGCTGCGTGGGAGCCATCGAGGGCGGGCTCGTCTTGGTTTTTCAGATGCTCGGACCGCGGCTTTTCCATCGCAGGACGGGCCTCAAGCGCGCACTCGTCCGCTGGCATTTGTGCGTCATTTTACCACCTTACGCACTTATCGCCGCCTGTGCTTTCTGGGGGTGGCGCCTGCCGCCCGATCTCGTTATCGGCCTCATCCTGGCGGCTTTCGCCGTCTTCATGGCCGGCATTGGCGTGATCCTGGCGGTATGGCTTGATTGGTTAGCGCGCCTTTTTCCCGTCGCCATGCGTGGCCGCGCCTTCGGCTACGGCTGGGCCGCCTCCGCGCTGGCGGGATCCGCCGGAAGCCTCATTTCCGGTTGGGCTATCGGTCGTTTTCAGGCCCCTCAAATCTACGGCTGGCTTTATGGGGCCGCCTGGGTGGTGGGTACGGCTTCCATCCTCACCTTCCTCTTCATGGCGGACCCCCAGGACGCGGTGTCGGAAAACTCGGAGTTGGCCGGGAAAGAACCCCCGAGCCTGCTAGAGCTTCGGCGTCTCGCGCTGGCCACCCTTTCTGATCGCACCACCCGCTCCATCCTGTTTTCGCGCCTGCTCGTCGTGGCCGGATTTTCATTCGCGCCCTTCACCGCCCTTTACTTCCTGAGTCCGGCGGGGGGAAGCCTCGGGGCGTCCACGGTGGTGGCGGCCGGCGCCGCCGCTACGGCCGGCGCGGCCCTGGGACACCTCGTCTTCGGCACTCTCGGAGACCGCCATGGCCACCGCCGCGGCGCCATTCTGGGCGCGATGGCTCAAGTGGCCTGCCTCGCGGCGCTGCTCACCTGGCCGGGGCTTGCCGGCTGCGTGATCACCTGCTTCTGCTCCGGCCTTGCTGGCGCGGCGCTCTTTCTTTCCTATACCAACCTTTTCCTGGAGTCTTGCCCCCACAAGGATACTTCGGCGCACTTGGCGGCAGTCAATATCGTGTCCGGAGTCGCGGGCTTGATCTGCCCCGTGGCCGCCGGCATGTTCGCCGCCCGATATGGGCTGCCGATGCTTTTCAAGGCCGCTCTGACGCTCAGTTTACTGGCCGCCGCGGTTGTCTTGTTCGTGTTGCGCGATCCCCGTCACCCGCCGAGAAGTCTGGAACCTTCAGTTTTTCCAAACTAGAAGAAGCGCGAGCCGCGCAGCTCAGCTCACCCGCGCCAATCCAGGATCACCTTGCCGCATTTTCCAGAAGCCACCAGGTCAAAAGCCTGCTTGTGTTTGGTGCAAGAAAACCTGTGTGTGATGATGGGACGAATATCCAGCCCCGTCTTCACCAGCATGGTCATCTTGTACCAGGTCTCGAACATCTGCCGGCCGTAGATACCCTTCAAGGTGAGCCCGTGGAGCACCACGCGGTTCACGGCCACCGGGGCGGGCTGCTTTTGCAGACCCAGGAGCGCGATGCGGCCGCCGTGGGCCATGGCGGCGATCATGGTGTCCAGCGCCTCCGGGGAGCCCGACATCTCGAAGCCCACGTCGAAGCCCTCCTTCATGCAGAGGGAGCGCGCGACTTCCGTCAGGGATTCATGGTCCGCGCGCACCCCGCGCGAGGCGCCCATTCTTTTGGCGAGGCGCAGACGCTGGGGATTGACATCGCTCACGACGATGTGGCGCGCCCCGCAATGGCGCGCGATGGCGCAGGCCATAAGGCCGATGGGACCGGCCCCGGTGATGAGCACGTCCTCGCCCACGAGGTCGAAGGAGAGCGCCGTGTGCGCCGCGTTGCCCAGGGGATCGAAGCAGGAGAGCACCTCCAGGGGGATGGTGGCGTCGGCGGGCCAGACATTGGCGGCGGGGATGCAGAGGTAATCGGCGAAGGCGCCGGCGCGGTGGACGCCGACGCCCTGGGTGTCGGGGCAGAGGTGGCGCCGGCCCGCCAGGCAGTTGCGGCAGTGCCCGCAGACGATGTGCCCCTCGCCGCAGATGAGATCGCCAAGCCGCAGGCCTTTGACCAGCGCCCCGAGCCGGGCGACGCGGCCCACGAATTCGTGCCCGATGACGAGCGGCGGACGGATGACGCCTTGCGCCCAGTCGTCCCAACGGTGGATATGCAGGTCGGTGCCGCAGATGGAGGCCAGCTCCACGCGAATCAGCACCTCGTCCGGACCGGGCCGCGGCACCGGCACTTCCCTGAGTTCGAGCCCCGGTTCGGGCCGGGCTTTGACCAGCGCGCGCATGCGCCGGGGGAGCTTGGCGGGCTTAGGCGAAAATTTTTGCGGATTCATGTGGATGTGAGCGAAGAGGTCGTACTGGCCAGCGCGCTCTTGGCGACCGCGAGCGTGGCCTCCATGAAACCGGCCAGCGTTTCCAGCACGTCCAGGGGGTCGGGCCGCGCGTCGCCGTTGTAGTAGCTGTATTTCGTGTAGGGTTGCTGTTCTTCGCGCCCGCCGTGGGCGAGGTCCCAGATGCGCGGCGCGTGGAGCGCGATGTGCGTCTCGCCCTGGAAGGCGAGC
>JAHFOS010000202.1 GCA_023261545.1 bacterium | reverse complement strand
CCAGCAGCAGCAGGATGCCGGCGACGATGGCCCAGCGGGTCCAGGAACGAAGTTTGGGGGCTGGCGGGACTTTCACCGGTTGGACAAAAGCGGACGACTATACAATCGCCAGCGACTTTACCCCGGTTTTGGCTGTTTCCAGTTTGATCCCGAGGCCGCGCCTTTTTTTCATGTTGATCCTCGCTACCTGGGCGGGGTCACGGGCAGGGTTTCCTGCTGAGGCTCCGGCTCCTGTCACAACGGAGAAAAAAACGCCTGCGGCAAATGCGGAGATAGAGACGTTCGCGGCGCCTGGCCCCTCTGCTGTCCAGCCCTCGTCGCCCGCGACTGTCACCGGGAACGCATCCTCCAGCGGATCCGAAGCGGGACTGCTCGGGCCATTGCGGCGCTTGGCCCGGGAGAAAGGCCCGGATGCCGTGATCGAGCTGCGCAAGGAATACGACGGCGCCTCGGGGGCCATGAAAGGCGAAATCCTCGCCCTGCTGCTGCGCTGCGGGGCCCCGGGGCTTGCGGCGGAGCTCAAATCCTTCAGGACCGAGTCCGACGCGGATTTGCGCATGAAGATAGCCTACGCCGCGCGCCGCAGCAGGGACCCCAGCCTCACCCCCGAGCTTTCCGTCTGGCTCAAGGAGGACCTCGATCCTTTCGTCCGCGAGTACGCCGCCCTGAGCCTCGGCGAGATCGGGGACGAGGCCGCCTCCCCGGCCCTCAAGGAGGCGCTGGGGAAGGAAGGCCAGGATCCCTATGTGAAAGCGGCGGCCCAAGTCGCCCTGCGCAAAATCGAGGAGGGCAAAAAGTCCGCCGCGAGCGCCGCGGGGAACCCCGTCCTCGGCCCGTCACCGCCGGAGCCACCCGTTCCTGCTCCTCCGCTGGCCAGCACGCCTCCATGAACCTCGTCCACGAAACGCTGCGCTACGTGGGGATGGGATACTTCGGCCTTCCCGATGAGGAGCGCGATCTGCAACTGACCATGGATAAGGCGCACCTCTATTACCGCTGGGGGAGCCAGAGCGGGCGCAAGGGCGATTTTGCGCAGGCCTTCGAGGCCTACGGCTCGCTTCCCGATGAAAAGCTCGTCAAACCCGAGAAGGTCCTGGAAAAGTACGAGCACTTGCTCGAAATCGGCCTGGACCTGCTGCGGCTGGAGCTCAAGGAGGCCGCCGCGGGCTTCGGATTCCTTTCCGAGAACCGCCTGCGCATCGAACTGCGCGAGATCTCTTTTCCCTCCGAACTGGAGGCCCGCATGGGCGGCTACATGGACAAGGAGGAGAAATTGCAGACGCGGCTCGATGAGATCAAGAACAGCTTCATGCAAATCGCCCTCGGCGAAGAACACAAGGAGCGGCGCAAGCGGGCCCTTGAGCACTTCGAGGGCGAACGGCGCGCGGTGAACCAGGGCATTGACGCCTTTTACGGGAGGGTGCGCGAGTATGTCGCATCATCCTGAACCTGTGGTTCTTCCGCCCTTCCTGAGCTCCCACGCCGACGGCGGGAGCCGCGTCTTTCCCAGGATTGCGCCCGCGAAAATTGGGGACGAAGCGTCCCAACCCGTGAGCCTTGGGGTGCGTATCCGCCGCGCGTTCGCGGTGGGGGCCGTGATCCTGTCGCTGGCCGCGGCGGTCCACGCGGCCAAGCTGGACGTCGAGGCCCGCGATATCACCGGCCAGGATATCAAGGACATGGGGGGGCTCGTCGAACACGGCGCCCTGATCACCCACGCCACCGGCAACGCCACCGACGCCGGGTTGCGCGACAAGGATGTCATCGTCGCCGTGAACGGCCAGAAGGTGGACGGCATCTACGACCTCGAAGAGCTCATGAGAACCATCCGCGGCAAGAAGATGGACGTGCGCGTGAAGCGCGTTTCCGGCGAGGGGCTGCTCAAGGTTGACGAGCTCACCTGCGGCGTCTCCATGGCCGTGGACCTGCAGATGCGCAAGGCCTTCACCGTGGAGCTCGGTTACAACTCCCCCATCGCGGTGGGTCGCTACCGCGATCAGAGCCTGCTGCTCTGGCATGCCAACAAGGTGTGGATCTACGACAAGAAAATGGATCGCGAGCATTTCGCGAGCCTGCTCAAGGTTTACAACATCGCTGAGCACAAGACCTACCGTTACGTCGTGCCCGAGAAGGTGATGTTGTCGCGCTTCCTCACCAACACCGGGCTGTTGTTCTACTACTCGGTGACGGAGAGCTTTTGCGAAGTGGGCGTCGTGGACATGGAGGAGGGCGCGCGCCAGATTCGCTGGCGCTACGAGCTGCCTCCGCAGACGCCTTCCTTCGACGTGGCCTTCCATGACGTGAACGGCGACTCCGTTCCGGAAATCTACTTCTGCACCGGCAGCCGCATCTTCTGTCTCGACGGCGTCACCGGAAACAAAATCTGGCAGCGCCAGGACATCGCCGTATATCTCAGCCACGAGCGCAAGCCGGCGGACGCGGATTATGCGCGCATCTTCGTGGACGATTTCAACCGCGATGGCGTCGCCGAAGTGAGCGCCGGGCCCTTGCTGCTCAACGCCGCCACCGGGGAGAAGAGCGGTACCCTGACCTTCGATCCGGCGCGCTACGACGGCGGTCTCATCGAGTGCCGCCAGCTCACCGGCGATCCTATGCCGGACATCATCACCGGCGGGGGGCTCGTTGACGGTAATTCGGGAGAGAGCGTGTGGCAGCCGTTGCGCAGCCGCGAATACTTCCTCTGCGACCTCGACGGCGATGACAAGCCGGAAATAACCTACCTCCTGCCCGACCGCAAGCTGCACGTCCACGAAATGGAGCACCACCGCGAGCTCTACAGCTTTGCCATTGACGGCGGCGACAACATGGTCCTCGCCGACCTGAACGACGACGGCTACGCCGACATCCTGGTGCGCAATGAAGAGCAGGGCAGCCTGTACCAGACCAACATCCCCGTGCCCCGGGGCTGGTCCTCCACGGCCCGCAGCGTCGGTTTCGCCGGGCCGCTGCTCGACTTCGGCATGCGCAAGGACAAGTTCTACGTCTTTGCCCGCGACCTCTACAACGAGGGGCGCATCGCCGAAAGCATCCCGCTGTTCCTGCGGGCCATGGTGGACAACCCCAGCCGCGATGAGGTGGTGCGCGACCTCGCCGCCTGCTACATGAAAACCCGCAACTTCGAGGGCGCCCTCGCGCTGCTGCGCAACGAGGACAAAAAGGATCTAGTGCGCGACATCCTGGCGCGCTTCTCCTCGGAAATCGTGGCCTACCTCCTCGACCGCGGCGAAACCTGGCAGGCCATCCAGTTCCTGGAAATGCGCAAGGAGGCCGAGCCCGTGCTGCTGGCGCGCTGCTACCTCGCCGTGGGCCGGCCGGAAGTCGCCATCAGGTTGCTCATGGAGCTCGAAGCGCGGCCTCCCGAGGCGCAGATCATCCTGGGCCGGGCCTACGCGCTGACGGGGCAGCCCGCGCGCGCGCGTCTGGCCTTCAAGAACCACCTCCAGTCCTTCCCGGACGCGGCGGAAGCCTGGCTGGAGCTTGGCGAGGTCGAGGCGCATGAAAAGCAGTGGGACGAGGCGGGAGTCGCCTTTCAGAAACTGCTCGACCTCGATCCCACGGCCGGCCATCTCGGCCTCTCCTCATTTTATCTCATGGAGGGCTCTCCCGTCCGCGATACCGCCAAGGCTTTGCAGCACGCGCGCAGCGCCTGGCAGCGGGAAGTCTCCGACCGCACGCGCTTGCAGCTCGCCGCCGTGCTGGTGGAATTGGAGGAATACCCCGAGGCCTTTGAACACCTGGACAAAATCGCGGATCCCGGCCGCGGCCTGGCGCGCTACGACGATTTGAATCGCCGCGTGCGCTACCAGATCCAGGCGCGCCAACGCCTGGAGGACGCGGACAAGCTCATGGTTTCCCCGGTTTTCAAGAAAAAGAACTACCAGAAAGCCGTGGATCTGCTGCAGGAGGTGGTGACCGCCTATCCTCAAAGCAAGGTTTGCGGCGAGTCGCATTACCGACTCGGCGAACTCTACCTCGACGAGGACTTCCGCGACGAGGCCAAGGCGCTGCAGCACTTCAGCGAGGCGGCGAAGATCGGCGGGCCCATGGCCGACAAGGCGCGCTTCCAGGCCTCCCAGCTCAAACCCAAGGGTGGTGCCGGGAATCCCTCCTGGGAAAAAGATCGCCGGCCTGAACCCGCCGCGGCTGGCGAAAGGCCGCCGCAGCGGCCCGCGCCAGCACCGGCGGAGCGCCCGGCCCAGCGCAAGCCTGAGAAATCGAAGGCGGCTAGAAGCGATGCGCGCTCCGGGACTCCCCAGTCCGTCCCCGAACCCGCGCCGGCGCGCAAGTCAGAGGCCCCGTCCAAGCCGCGCGCCGAAAATGAAAAGCAGGACTGGGAGTTCAACAAGGGCGTGCCGCTGCCCGAACTCCAGATCGAGGACGCGGAAAAGCCCGCCGCCAAGCCGGAAGCGCCGCAGCGGAAGTTCACGTTGAGCCCTGGAACATCGGGCTAAGTTTTTGTCGCGGGGGCTGCCCGATCTCCTCGCCCTCCCTATAATTCTGGCCCATGCGTTCTAGCTTCTGCCGGAAAGTATCCGCGCCGTGGGCGCCAACGAAGGGTTGGGCCGCGCCATGACCGCGCTGTTCTATGCGGCTGGCAGCGCGGGGATGCTGCTGGCGCTGCGCCAGGGTTCCAACGCAACCCTGCGCCGCGCTTACTTCCTGTTGCGCCTGGGAGCCCTCGCGCACCTCCTGTTCTTCTCCTGGGAGTTCGCGCAGCTCGGCCAGGTGACGACTTCCTTCCTGCTGGAGTGGCTGGCGCTGGGGCTGCTGCTGCTGCTGTGGGCCGTCTCCTCGGTGCAGGAACCGCCCAGGATGGCCTGGGCCGTCCTGCCGCCCGCCGTCCTGTGCGCGGTCCTGGCATCGGCCCTGCCGGCGCGCGGCATCCTTTCCCCCGCCAACCTTCCCTACGCCCGCTCCATCGCGCTGCACATCCTGCTGGCGCTTTCCGGCTACACCAGCTTCCTGGTGCTGAGCGTGGCCGCCGGTCTCTACCTGTGGCAGAGCTCGCGCTTGAAGTCCCGGGACAATCCCTCCGGGCTGGCCCTGAGCCCCGACCTGGTGCAGCTCGACCGCATCCAGAAGCGCAGCCTGTTCTTCGGCCTTGCCGCCTTCACCCTGGCCATCGGGCTGGGCAAGCTTTCCCCCTATCTCTGGAAGATCCCGCCACGCTGGACGCTCCAGGAGGTGCTGAGCCTCGTCATCTGGAGCCTCTACGTGCTGCTGGCCGCCCTGCGCTTTTCGCCGCGCTTCCGCCGCCAGCTTTTCGCCTACGGCACCATGGTGGGCTTCGGGCTGGTGCTGGTCACCTTCCTGCTGCTCAAATGGATCGCGGTGGACGAGATCCACAACTTCGGGTCCCCGTTCTGATGCTGCTGGCCACCGGTCTCAACCATGCCAGCGCCGGCGTGGCCTTGCGCGAGCGCGTGGCTTTTGCGCGCGACAACATCCCCCAAGCCCTGGTCGCGTTGCAGCAGCTCGGCTGCGAGGAAAGCCTGATCCTTTCCACCTGCAACCGCACCGAGGTTTACGCCCTGGCCCCCGAAATGGGCGTTGCGGGCGTGCAGCAATTTTTGCGGCAGGGACATGGACTCAGCCCTGGCGAGGTCGAGCGCCATTTTTACGCCTACACCGGCCTCCCCGTGGCTGATCACCTTTTCCGCGTGGCGGCCTCCCTCGATTCGATGGTGCTGGGCGAAGCGGAGATCCTGGGCCAGGTGAAGGAGGCCTACGACCTCGCGCGCGCGGCGGGCTCCGCCAAGAAAATCCTGAACGGCCTTTTCCAGCGCAGCTTCGCGGTGGCCAAGCGCGTGCGCACCGAAACCTCCCTGGGCGAGCTGCCGGTTTCCGTGGCATCCGTGGCCGTCGGCCTCGTGCGCCGCATCTTTCCGCCCAGCGAGTCCAAAACCGTGCTGCTGCTCGGGGCCGGACAGGTGGCCGAGGCCGCCCTGCGGCACTTCAAGTCCGAGGAGCGCGCCCGCATCATCGTCTGCAGCCGCAGCCTGGAGCACGCTTCCAGCACCGCCGCCACCTATGCGGCGGAATCCTATGGTCTGGAGGACCTCGGCGCCTGTCTGGAGCGCGCGGACGTGGTGCTTTGCAGCCTGGCCGTGGAACGCACCCTCATCAGCCGCGAAATGCTGGCCGGCCTGAAGCGGCCGCGACGTGGCCGGCCGATCTTCTTCATCGACCTCGGCGTGCCGCGCAACGTCGAGGCGGGGATCACCGAAATGGAGGACGTTTACCTCTACGACATGGACGACCTCCAGCACCACGCCGCGGAGAACATCGCCCGCCGCGAAAAGATCCGCGTTGAATGCGAGCCCTTCATCGCCTCCGGCGTGCGTGAATTCGAAACCTGGTGGAACAGCCTGGACCACCACGACCTCATCGGCGAGCTCAAGTCGCGCGGCGAGTCCCTGATCCTCGCGGAGCACGCGAAAACCGCGAGGAAGCTCCAGCACCTGAGCCCCGCCGACCACGAGGAGATCCTCCACCTCTGCCGGCGGCTCCTGGGCAAGGCCCTGCACCACCCCATCCGCTCGCTCAAGGCCGGAGGCAAGGAAGCGCGCGGCTGGCGCCACTTCTTTTTCGGGGACGAAGGTTGAGCACGGACTTCGCCGCCCTGCTCGAACTCCAGGCCGGCGCGCGCGCCGAGGACGTCCTGCTGGTGAGCAAACACAACCCCGAGCTCACCGAGAACGTGCGCCTGGAGGACAACGACCTCTACCAGCTCACCGGCTTCGAGGGCAGCTCGGGTGTGCTCACCATCACCGCCGAAGAGGCGGTGCTATGGGTGGACGGCCGCTATGCAGGGATCG
>JAHFOS010000062.1 GCA_023261545.1 bacterium | reverse complement strand
TTCGACAACCTCTACGGCTGCCGCGAATCTCTGGCCGACGGGCTGAAACGCGCCACCGACGTGATGATCGGCGGCAAGGTGGCGGTGGTCTGCGGCTACGGCGACGTGGGCAAGGGCTGCGCCCAGTCCATGCGCGGCTTCGGGGCGCGGGTCGTCGTGACTGAAATAGACCCCATCAACGCGCTGCAGGCGGCCATGGAGGGCTTTGAGGTGACGACGCTCGAAGAGACGCTCCCCTACGGCGACATCTACATCACCGCCACGGGCAACCGCGACATCGTCACCCTCGATCACATGAAGCGCATGAAGAACAACGCCATCGTGTGCAACATCGGCCACTTCGACTGCGAGATCCAGGTCTCCGAGCTCAAGGCGCTGCGCGGCATCCGCCACACCGAGATCAAGGCCCAGGTGGACAAGTACACCTTCCCCGACGGGCACGCCATTCTGCTGCTGGCGGAAGGGCGTCTCGTGAACCTCGGCTGCGCCAAGGGCCACCCGAGCTTCGTGATGAGCAGCAGCTTCACCAACCAGGTGCTGGCGCAGATCGAGCTGTTCACGCGCGGATCGCATTACGAGAAGAAGGTGCACATGCTGCCCAAGCACCTCGACGAAAAAGTGGCGCGCCTGCACATCGGCAAACTCGGCATCAAGCTCACGAAGCTCTCCCCAGCGCAGGCCGCTTATCTCGGCGTGCCGGTGGAAGGGCCCTACAAGCCGGACCACTATCGTTATTAAAGCCTCGCCCGTTGGCCGTGGCCGGGAGGGGGCGTCGCGGATCCCCCCAATTGAGGGCCGAGGAATCCTCTAGAGTGCGGGCAAAGTGCCCCTGATAAGCGTCGCGGCCTCGCGTCGCTCAGGTCTTGCGTAACAATCCGCGCAGCACGTAGGGGAGGATGCCGCCGTGGCGGTAGTACTCGGTCTCGATGGCGGTGTCAATGCGCGCGGTGAGTTGCGCGCGATCCGTGCGGCCGCTCACGCGGCGGATCTCCAGGACCAGGGACTGGTGCGGAGACAGGCTTCCCCCCACGCCGCTGATGGCGAAGGTCTCGCTGCCGTCCAGGCCGAGAGCGGCGGCGTCCTGGCCCCCCGTGAACTCCAGCGGCAGCACGCCCATGCCCACGAGGTTGCTGCGGTGGATGCGCTCGAAGCTCTTGGCCACCACGGCGCGCACGCCGAGCAGCGCGGTGCCTTTAGCGGCCCAGTCGCGCGAACTTCCCATGCCGTAGTCCACGCCGGTGAAGACGATGAGCGGCACCTTTTCGGCGCGGTAGCGCTCCGCGGCATCGAAAATGGCCAGCAGTTCGCCGCTGGGCTGGTGGCGCGTGAGGCCGCCTTCCTTGCCGCCGGCCATGAGGTTCTTGATGCGCACGTTGGCGAAGGTGCCACGCACCATCACGCGGTCATTGCCGCGCCGCGCCCCGTAGGAGTTGAAGTCCGCATGCGCCACGCCGTGCTCGATGAGGTAGCGGCCCGCGGGCGAGTCCTTCTTGATGGAACCGGCCGGGCTGATGTGATCGGTGGTGACGGAATCGCCTAGAATGGCGAGCGCCCGCATCCCGGCGAGCGCCGGCACCGGAGGGGGCTCGGCGCCAAAGCCTGTGAAGAAAGGCGGCTCTTGGATGTACGTGCTCTTGGTATTCCAGCGGTAAAGCTCGCCGCCGCTGGTGGCGATGGCCGCCCAGGCCGGGCTCACGTTCGCGAGGTCCGCGTACTTCTCGCGGTACATCTTCGCGTTGATGCAGCCCAGGGCCTGCTCCAGTTCGGCGCGCGTCGGCCAGACGTCTTTGAGGAATACGGGTTTGCCCGCGCGATCCTGGCCCAGAGGGGCGCTTTGGAGGTCAATATCCACGGTGCCGGCGATGGCGTAGGCCACCACCAGCGGCGGCGACATCAGGAAGTTCGCCTTGATGGAGGGGTGCACGCGCGCCTCGAAATTGCGGTTGCCGGAAAGCACGCTGGCGGTCACGAGGTCGCCGGAGGCGATGGCCGCCTCCACGGACTCCGTGAGCGGCCCGCTGTTGCCAATGCAGGTGGTGCAGCCGTAGCCCACGAGGTTGAAGCCGAGCTTGTCCAGGGATGCGGCGAGACCTGCGGCAGCGAGGTACTCGCTCACCACCCGCGAGCCGGGGGCCAGCGAGGTTTTGACGTAAGCAGGCACGCGTAGGCCCTTCTCCGCGGCTTTCTTCGCCAGGATCCCCGCCGCCAGCATCACCGAGGGGTTGCTGGTATTGGTGCAACTGGTGATGGCGGCGATGAGCACGCTGCCGTGGCCGATGGCGGAGGAATCCTTGCCGGGAAGCGCCAGGCGTTTGTCGAACTCCCCAGCGCTTTTGCCGTAGCCGTTGGACTCCAGCGGGGCGGAGAAAAGTTCGCGGAAGCGCAAATTGAGGGCGCGCACCTCGATGCGGTCCTGGGGGCGCTTGGGGCCGGCCACGGAGGGCGCGATGGCGCCGAGATCCAGATCCACCACCTTGCTGTAGTCAATCTGGTCGGGCTTGGGGATGCCGAAAAGCTTCTGGGCCTGGAGGTAGGCGCGCGTGTCGTCCACGTCCTCTTGCTTCCTGCCGGTCTCCAGCAAATACGCTAGGCTCTTGTCGTCGGGCGGAAAAAAGCCCATGGTAGCACCGTACTCCGGGGCCATGTTGGCCACTGTGGCGCGATCCGCCAGGGAGAGCTTCTCGGCGCCAGGGCCGAAGAACTCCACGAACTTGCCCACGACTTTTTCCTTGCGCAAAACCTCGGTGACGGTGAGCACGAGGTCGGTGGCGGTGATGCCCTCCCTGAGTTCACCCTTGAGGTGCACGCCCACCACCTCCGGTGTGAGGAAGTACACCGGTTGGCCGAGCATACCCGCCTCGGCCTCGATGCCGCCCACGCCCCAGCCGACGACGCCCAGGCCGTTGATCATGGTGGTGTGCGAGTCGGTGCCCACCAGCGTGTCGGGGTAGAAGACCTCGCCGCCTGGCGCGGGGGCGCGGAAGACCAGGCGCGCTAGATACTCCAGGTTCACCTGGTGCACGATGCCCACCGACGGCGGCACGACGCGGAAGGTCTTGAACGCGCCCTGGCCCCATTTCAGGAACTCGTAGCGCTCGCGATTGCGCTCGAATTCGAGCGCGACGTTCTTGTCGTAGGCTTCGGGACTGCCCGCCACGTCCACCTGCACGGAATGGTCTATGACGAGGTCCACGGGCACCAGCGGCTCGATGATGGCCGGCTTGCCGCCCGCCGTTTTCACCGCCGCGCGCATGGCGGCGAGGTCCACCAGCAGCGGCACGCCGGTGAAGTCCTGGAGCACGATGCGCGCTACTACGAAGGGTATCTCGGAGTCGGCGGGCTTGCGGGCATTCCAGTTAGCCAGCCGGCGCACGTCGTCGGCGTGGATGCGCCGGCCGTCGTGGTTGCGGAGCAGCGACTCCAGGACGATGCGCAGGCTCACGGGCAGGCGGGAGACGGGCCCAAGGCCGCGTTCTTCAAGGACGGGGAGTGAGTAGTAGAGTTTCTCGCCGCTCGCGTTTTTGCCGAAAGAGCGGACGGAATCGAAGGGGCAGGAAATGGTTTTCATAAGCGGTCCAGGATGGCCAGTATTGGCGTGATTTTTTCGCCAAGTTAGCCCCGCGGCGCGATTTTCAATCGCAACGGCGCCGGTAGAATGGCCGGCGAAAGGAAAAAATATGGCTGCAACGGCGGAACTCGTCCTCGATGCCAAGGCGGAGCTCGGAGAGGGGCCCCTTTGGGATTCCAAGACCCGGGTCCTCTATTGGGTGGATATCCTCAAAGGCGAACTCCATCGCTACGACCCGCGCTCGGGCAAGGATCAGACCTTCAAGGTCGGCGGCAACATCGGCACGGTGGTGTCGCGCGCCAAGGGCGGGCTGGTGCTCGCGCTGCGCAGCGGCCTGGCGGGCTACGACCCGGCCACGGGAAAGCTCGACATGTTGGCCGAGCCTGAAAAAGAAAATCCGGGCGTGCGCTTCAACGATGGCAAATGCGACCCCCGGGGGCGTTTCTGGGCGGGCACCATGGCTTACGACATGGCCCAGGGGGCCGGCAAGCTCTATCGCATGGACGCCAAGGGCAAGGTCCAAGTGATGATCCCCGCCGCGACCATCTCGAACGGACTGGTCTGGAGCTCCGACCGCAAGACCTTCTACTACATAGACTCTCCCACCTCCCAGATCGCGGCCTACGACTACGACGACGAAACTGGCGAAATCCGCAACCGCCGCATCGCCGTGGAGGTTCCCAAGGCTGACGGCATTCCCGACGGCATGGCCATTGACGTCGAGGACAAACTCTGGGTGGCCCACTGGGGCGGTTCGCAAGTGGTCCGCTGGGACGCCAAGACCGGCAAGGCGCTGGCGCGCATTCGCGTCCCCGCCAGCCAGACCACGGCCTGCGCTTTCGGTGGCCCCGACATGGACCGGCTCTACATCACCAGCGCCCGGACGGGACTCAAGGAGGAGCAGCTCAAGGGACAGGAACCCCACGCCGGGGGGCTTTTCTGCGCCGACCCCGGCGTCCACGGACAGGCCTTCCCGCCCTACGCGGGCTGACGGATTATGGAGACGAAGGGGATCGAACCCTCGACCTCAGCATTGCGAACGCTGCGCTCTACCAACTGAGCTACATCCCCGGACACCAAGAATATAACCGGAGCCGGGATTTGAAAAGAGAGGTTGAAAGCTCATGTTTCCCCTGAGAATATAGGGCACGTATCAGGAACGTTCCGTCTCATCTTTTGCATCACCCAACCATGGTCACCAAAGAACAAGCTCTGAACTCCATCCTCCACGAGTGCGGTGTCGCCAAACACCTCTACGCAAAAATCCCTGCCGCCAAGATGGACTGGCGGCCCGCCGAAAACATGCGCACCACCTTGGACCTGCTGCGCTACTTGAGCTATTGCGGATTGGGTCCGGCCACGGGTATCGTCAGGGGTAACTGGGAGCTCGCCAAGGATTTTCGCGTCAAAGCCGAGAAAATGCAGGCCCATGAGTTCCCCAGGGCCATGGACGCTCAGGCGCGTTCCCTCGAATCCCTCTTCGCGGACCTATTGCCAGAGGATTTCGAGCGCGAGGTGAGGTTCCCTTGGGGGGCCCAGGCCAAACTCGGCGAGGGTCTCATCAACACCACCTTGAAGTTCCTCACGGCCTACCGCATGCAGCTTTTCCTTTACGCCAAAATCGCGGGGGTGAAGGACCTCAGTACGATGAACTGCTGGATGGGCATGGATACCCCACCCGGCGGCATGCCCCAGCGGGGCTGAGATTACGCGTCCCGATCCCGTGAGCTGGCGGGCCGTCATCTTCGATCTCGACGGCACGCTGCTCGACACCATCGAGGACATCGCGGCGGCGGCCAATCACGCCCTGGCCCGTCGCGGCTTCCCGCCCTGTGACCTCTCCGACTACCGTCGCTTCGTCGGAGAAGGCGCGCGGGTGCTCATCAGCCGCGTCCTCCCTGAAAGCGCGCGCGGCGAGGAATCCGTCCGCGCCTCCCTGGCGGATTTCATGGAGGAATACGCTCGGTCCTGGTACGTCCGGACGCTGCCCTACCAGGGTATAGCGGCCATGCTGGAGGATTGCGCGCAGAAAAAAATAGCCATGGGAGTGCTCTCCAACAAGCCCCACGAGCTAACGGTGAAATGCGTCGAGGCGGCTTTCGGGCACAAACGCTTCAAGATCGTGCTGGGTCAGCGACCGCAGGTGCCCCGCAAACCAGACCCGGCCGGAGCCTTCGAGGCCGCGCGGTCCCTGGGCGTTGAGCCGCGCGAGACCCTTTTCGTCGGCGATTCCGCCATTGACATGCAGACCGCCCGCGCCGCGGGCATGCGCGCGGTGGGCGCGCTCTGGGGCTACCGGGACCGCGAAGAACTCCTAGCCGCCGGCGCCCAGGAACTTGCCGCGCACCCTACCGATATTCTGCGGCTGATTTGATCGGCTCCGATGCCGGAATTGGTTCTCTCCGGATGGGAATTGCGCATCATCTTTAAGCGCGCGATCGGAGCGTCCTCGCATCGCCACGATCTTGCCCTGCAAGCCTTTTATATACACTAAGGCCATGCAGCACACGCTCATCTACTGGAGATCCCGCAAGTTCTGGCTCGGTAAGCTTGAGGAGCATCCAGAGATCATGACCCAGGGAAGGACCTTGCGGGAACTGCAGGAGAACATTGCGGATGCTTACCGACTCATGGTGATGGAGGATGTCCCCGCCACTCACCGGAAAAAAGAGCTCGTCTTCTGAAGCGACGCGATCTCATCCGCAGGCTTGAGGCCAGCGGCTGCCACTTCGAGAGGCATGGAGCGCGCCACGATATTTACAGGAACCCCATGACGGGCAAAAGGCAGCCTTTGCCCCGGCACCGGGAGATTGACGAGCGTTGGCCCGCCACATCCTGATAGAACTGGGACTCAAAGAGCGGACCTGAAATTCGCCGGATTCCCCCATGGCCTACAAGGAATACAAAGTCATCACCGTGGTCGAGGGTGCTTTCGACACCCTACTCTTCGGCGCGTCGCGGCTTCCCGTGGAGAAGATGGAGCGGGCTTTTAATGAAGAGGCCGCCGAAGGCTGGCAGGTGGTTTTTCAAATCGTCGTACACAAGCGCATGCTGCTGTTCTGGAAGCGCGAAGCCGTAATCGTCACCCTCGGCCGCTAGGCCCTCCAGGGGGAGGAGGCGTCGGGAACTCCTCCCGCGTCAGCACGCGCAGCAGGCGCGTGGCCACCACGTTGTCGTCCACGCCCGCCACCAGTTCCAGGCTTCCGGGCTCGGGAATGGGCACGCCGTTGAAGATGAGGATGACCTCGATGACGTCCAAGGGGCCCGACCCTTGGATGGGCTGCTGGACTTTGAGCAGCGTTTCGTTGCGATCCATGTGGCGGATTTCCAGGCTCAAGGTGTGGCGCCCTCCCGCGAGGTCGGTGAGCGCCAGATAGACATGGATCTGCGGGAAAACGAAAGGGAACTGCAGCGCCCCCACGCGGTTGAACGTGCCGGCGACGTGCACCTTGCCGGTTTCAGCCTCGCGAAAGACCTTATCAGCCAGCAGGAAAGCCAGCAGGATGGGAGGGTTCATGGTCCCATTGTAATCACAAGGGCCAGCGGAAAACGCGGGCCTTGACTTGGGCCTTCGCGCTTAAAATCGGTGATCCCGCGAACCCCATGACCCGAAGCGTGAATCGGACCTTGCTGCACCTCCTTTGCTTGATGGCGCTGGGGTTCGCTTGCGCTCCGGCTTCCGCCATGGGAGCGGAAACTCTGGAGGCCCTGGTGGAAAAAGCAACGGCAGGACTCGACAGAAGTTATTTCACAAAAGTGCTGCCACAGCGCAACCTCACCCGGGCCTTTTTGCTCGCCCAGGAAGAGGACTTTACGGCCGCCGATAGCGAGCTCATCAGTCCGGCCATGTTCGCCCTGCTGGACCGCGATGCCGTCGTGAGCCACCCCCATAACAAGAATCTGCTCGCTCTCGACACGGCGATCCGCGCCCTGCCGAATCCCCTGGATCGCCGCCTGGCCCTCGGTCTTTTCCGCACCGCCTTCCTTGAAAAGCTCGGTGATTTCTTCCGCTACCGCAACACGCTGAAGCGGCGCTGGCAACTCTCCATTTTCGATAACCTGCAGTTCGACAGCAACGTGAACCGCACTCCCGAGGGCAATCCTGGCCCCGCCAAGCACAGTGGCAAGGACGACATCCAGGATGCGATGGGTCTGTCGTTCACCTGGAAACCCCTGGCCAACGATGCCGCCTTCAATCGCAAGTGGGATTTTCGGCAGGTCACCAACGCGGTGCGCACCCTGCAATCCGAAGTCAAGGCCAACGAAGTGCTCATCCTGGACACAGAGTCCCAGCTCAACCGCCGCCTCGGCTTTTATGGGCTGGACAGCTTGCGCCTGGGTTACCGCATTCGCCACTTCATCTCATCGAACCTTCCGACCACCGACGAGTTCGTTTCGAGCTTCCGCACCCATCGCTTCAAGACCGACTGGAATTTTGTGCCCCACACCTTCAAGGGAGGCGGGCGATTGCACTCCACCGCCACCGAAGTGAGCGTGTCCATTGAAGACAAGAACCACTTTCGGGAAAGCGACCATGTTCGCAACGCCTTCATTTTCGATAGCGAAGTCACCCAGACCTTCTACTACCGCGTCGGTCGCCGTTTGAATTCGCTGGCACCCTCACTCGAATATTCGAGTTACATCACCGATGGCAGCGCTTCTTCCAACTACACCCTTGTCAAGGGAGCCCTGGATCACCGGCATCAGTACACGTGGTCCGCCATCAAGCAGGTCTTCACCTTCAGCGAGGAAGCCAGCTGGCGGCTCAAGAACTGGAGCCATTATTTCAGCGGCGAACAGGATGAGGACCTGCTCCAGTTCCAGGCCCGCGCGAGCACGATGCTCGCCGAGAGGCTGCTCAGTTCCATCTCCCTGGCCCAGGTGTGGAAAGACAACGAAATCACGCCGAGCGGCGCGTCAACGAAGGCGCGCCAGTTCCAAATCACCTTCGGTCTCAACTGGAGCACACCGTGAATCGCCTCCATCCCTCCAAGGCCATGGCCGGCCTGCTGGCGGCCGGGCTCCTCGCCGTCCTGAGCGGATCGGCGCGGGCGGCGGACGGTCTGGAAGTGCTGGCCGTGAGCGGGGCGGTGCGCTACCGCGCGCCGGGCAGCCTGGAACTCAAGGATGTTCGCAAGGGAGACAGCTTGGCGAAGGATGTTCGCATCAAGCTGGAAAAAGGCGGTTCGCTGCAACTCAAATCGCCCATGGGCGACGAGCTCAACCTCAAGGACGAGGGCTACCTCAAGCTGGCGGAACTGGTTCCCCAGGGAGCGACGCAACTGCGGCTCGACCTGTTTCGCGGCAACGTGAAGAGCAAGGTGGCCGAGCTCAAGCCCGGTTCTTTTTTCGAGGTCAAAACTCCCGTGGCCGTCGCCGGAGTGCGCGGGACGGTCTTCGAATGCCAGGTGGCCAACGACGGCGCTACCATGGTGGCGGTGGAAAAGGGCGAGGTCCAGGTGCGCGACGTCGAGGGCGCCAGCGAGCCCGTGCAGGTCAAGCAAGGCGAACGCGCCAGCGTCCAGGCGAGCGGCCAGGTGAGCGTCACCAGTGCCGATGGCGGAACGCGCTCTGCCACAACGACCGCGTCCGCGGCTTCAGGCGCAGCCACTTCCGCGGCCCCCGCAGCCTCGGCCGCGGAGGATCTCCAGGAGGCGTTGTCGGAGATCAGCGAAGCCATCGTGGAACAGCTCCAGCAGAAGCTCGACGAGCAGCAGGTCCAAAAGTTGGAGGAAGCCGTGAAGGCCCAGCAGCAGAGTCTGCGCATCCAGGTTGAAATCAAGGACAGGGAGTGACATGAGCGCGCCGTATCTCCCCCAATGGGCTGCTGGGGTTCTGGTCGTGCTGGCGGCTGGCCTGGCCGTCGCCTGCTCGGGCGGCGGGTCGTTTAGCGATCCCGCAAATGTCACCATCTACCTGAAGGCCCAGTCAGGGGATCAGGTCAAGGCTTACCTCTTGGATGGCAGCAGCACCAATCCGGGCACGCTGATGGCCACCTCGACTTATGATCTCTCAACTTCCAGCGCCGCCTTGGCGCTCAGCGATAACCGTTCTTACCGGCTGCGGCTGGTGCGTTCGGGAGTGGCCTTTATGGAGACAGCCCTGCTCAGTGAGCAGTTCTCCAAAGCTTCGGGCGGCGTCTTGAATGCCGGCGAGGTGAGCGGCCTCACCACCAGCTTCGTCCAGGCGGCCATTCATGACGCCTCCGCCAACAACCGCAGCCTGGAGAATGAACTCCGGGCCGACCTGCTCGACCGCAAACTCACCGGCATGGAGGGTTTGCTGCTTTCCAAGGCCAGCAGCCTAGGCTTCAGCCAGCGCGAGGTCAACCACTTCAATTTGGTGATCATCACCCTGGCGCGCTTCTCCAAGGCCTTCGAGAGCACTTCCACCGCGCGCACCCAGGACGACTGGGATTCAATAGTCGCTCTGTTCCACGCCTGGTTCAGCGACAGCGCCGCGGAGAAGGCCGCCTACCTGAACGCGAATCTCGTCACTTTGCAGACGCTGACGGGGGTCACGCTGTCCAAGGAGTCCGGACGCGAGGCTGTCACCACCAGCAGCATCAGCGCGCTGGACACTTCCCTTGCCGCCGTGTATCTCGCCCTCGTCAACAGCGGCAAACGCGCGCTGCCCTCCGTCAGCGCCACGGAAATCCAGAACCTCTATATTCAAAATGCCGATCATTCCCTGGCGAACTTCCTGAGCGCCGCCCAGTCCACGAGCAGCGCCGACGGGCTTAAACTCGCCACTCTCGTGGGCGCCAGCGAGACCGGCAGCACCATCGCCGCCAGTTCCTTCGAGCTGGCCCATTCCACCTACGGTTATCGCAGCGGGGATAACTTCGTGGTGAACAGTCTGGCACCGGTTTTCGTTGTCCAGCTCGCTCTGCCGCTGCCGTCTTCTTTCAGCAACCTCGTGACCCTTAAAATCGTCCACTCCGACGCCACCGGAGGCTTGGCGGTGTCGGAGTCCAGCGTCACCCAGTACGTGCGTCAGGTGGACGCTTCGAGCACGGCTATCTACCTCATGGTGCTGAAGGCGGCCAGCGCCACCATCACTCGGCCCGGGGAGCTTGCGCCGGGACATATCTACGGCTACACCATTACGCCCAAAAGCGGCTATATCCTCAACTTCCGCGGCTCAGCGGTGAGCAGCATCTCGGGCTCCATCACCACCCGCAATGTCACCTTCACCTACCCCGTCACTTCGAGCACCACCGACAGCATGGTGGACCTCGGCTTCTCCACCTTCCGGGGGCTGGCGAGCACGACGCCCAGCTTCCTGGTGCACTCACGCTATGCCATAGACCAATTCAATTCCTCGGCTGCCAGCAGCGGCTACGGCGTGCTCTCCTACATCACGGTCACCATGAACAACGCGTCGGCCTTCAATACCGCCCAGTTCGTGACGGTGTCCGACGCCTCCTCCACGGGATTCATGCTGGCAGTCAAGTCCGGCGCCGGGCTTGCTTCCGGGGGCACCTACGACTTCGCCATCGCGCCGTCGAAAAGTTCGGCTAAACTCTCGGTGAATGGCGGCACTCTCCTCACCAACAGCGACTCCAGCGCGACTCTCGGTTCAGGCCTCGGCGACATGGCCGCGTCGCAGCGGGTCCAGATCAAATAGTCCGGGGCCATGCCGACCTACGCCTACGCCTGCGCGGCCTGCGGGCATGAGTTCGACCTCTACCAGGGAATGTCGGACAAGCCCGTGCGCAAGTGCCCCGCTTGCGGCAAGGCCAAGGCGCAACGCCAAGTCAGCGGCGGCGCCGGCTTCGTCTTCAAAGGTTCGGGATTTTACGAGACCGATTACAAGCGCGGCGAAGGCTCGGAGTACAAGAAAAAAGCGGACGCCGACACCAAGCCCGCCGCCAAGGAGGTGGAAAAAACCAGTGGCAAGGAAGGCGAAAAATCTGGCGGCAAGGAGGGCGCTAAGACCGAGAGCAAGGAAGGCGATAGGGCCACCGGCAAGGAAAAAGATAAAACTGGCGAGCAGAAGCCTGTCGCCAAGGAAATCCAGGAGAAGAAACCTGCCGCCAAAAAGCAGGAACCCAAAGCCAGGGTCTGAAGAATCCGCCGTGAAGCGCCACGAAATTCGCGTGGAGCTTGGGAAGCGATCCTACACGGTACATATCAGCGGCACCCTTGACGCCCCCTCCCTGCGCGCGGTGCTCGCTGGCCGGCGCGCCTTTATCGTCAGCGACCGCCACGTCGCCGCGTGCCACCTCCAAGAGTTGAAACAGTCTCTCGGCCAAAACTGTGGCGTCCACCTCATCAAGCCCGGCGAGCGCAGCAAGAGCCTGGCGGTGGCCGAGGCGCTCTACACCGCCCTGGCTAAATGGGGCGCGGATCGCCGCACCTGCCTCATCGCCCTGGGCGGTGGCGTGGTGGGCGATCTGGCCGGCTTCGTGGCGGCCACCTACATGCGCGGCATTCCTTTCATCCAGATCCCCACGTCGTTGTTGGCCATGGTGGACAGCAGCGTGGGCGGCAAGGTGGCGGTGGATCACCCCCGCGGCAAGAACCTCATCGGCTGCTTCTACCAGCCCGAGAGCGTCTGGATCGCGGTGGGCTTGCTCAAAACCTTGCCGCGCCGCGAACTCAGCGCCGGCCTCGCCGAAGTCTTGAAATACGGCCTGATCCGCGACGCGAAATTCTTCGCGTGGCTAGAAGCCAACCTGGACAATATCCTCGCGCTGGAACCCGCCGCGCTCACCCACGCCATCGCCACCTCGGTGCGCATCAAGGCTGGCGTAGTCTCCAAAGATGAATTCGAGACCACGGGACTCAGATCCATCCTGAACTTCGGCCACACCTTCGCCCACGCCGAAGAACTGCTGAGCGGCTACCAGGGCATCCTGCACGGCGAGGCCGTGGCGGCGGGCATGGTGGCGGCCCTGCGCCTCGGCGCCGCCGTGGGACCCATGCAGGCGGCCCGCGCCGCGCAGCTCACCGCGCGCCTCGTCGCGCTGCTCGAAAAGGCCAAATTGCCAGTGCGCCTCCAACACGCCGGCAATTTCGAGGCCTTCTTCCGTGCCATGCAGGGCGACAAGAAAGCCGAAGCCGGCCGGGTGCGCTTCGTGCTGCTCAAGGCCCTGGGTCGCGCCGGCCTGCCGCGCGAGGTGGAGGAGAAAGCCGTTGCCGGAGTGTTGAGACACACCACGCAAGATTAGGCGGTAACACACATCTTTCTCACACGCTCGATGGCCTTACACAAGGCGTCGGCAGATTCCTCAATGTCCTGCTCATCGTTAAACTTTCCAATACCAATTCGGAGAGCCCCGTGAATCCACTCGTCTGCCAATCCAATTCCACGCAGAACATGTGATGGAGCGTCCGATCCGGAAGAACATGCCGACCCGGTGGAAATTGCTAGTCGATCTCTTACCTGTGCTATAACCGCATCGTTCGGAACTCCGCCCACCGCAACATGTAGATTGCCAGCGAGTCGGCTAATTGAATCTCCGTTTACCTTTAGGCTGGAGACCCGTTCGGACAGGAGCATCTGCATTCGATTTCGCATTGTCTGGATTCGTGCCTCGTCTTTACCCATTTCCTCTTGGCGAAGGCGACAGGCGACACCAAGCCCCACTATCCCCGGCACATTCAACGTCCCAGGGCGGACATTTTGTTCATGTCCTCCGCCGAATCGCGTTGGACAAACAGAATTCGTATGCCGTATCACCAAGCTCCCGATTCCTTTTGGGCCGTAGATCTTGTGGCCGCTAACGGCAAGGTAATCAACATGGCTTTTGTCAAAATCGAACGGAATTTTTCCTATCGCTTGACTGCCATCACAAAATACTGCCGCACCGTATTCTGCCGAAATTTTTCCAATTACATCAACCGGGTAGATGTTGCCAATCTCGTTGTTGGCTCCCATGATACAGATGAAATTAATCCCATCTCGACACAAGGTTTCAATTTGTGCCACATCAACGCGGCCAAGGCTGTCAACTGCAATCCAATTGATCTCTGCTAAATTACGCCGCGCCATTTCGTGACAAGTTTCGAGTGCGGCAAGATGCTCCGTGGGCGGCAAAGCCATGCGAACCTTCCTCCCCATCTGCTTCATTTTTAGACAAAATCCTTCAATGGCGATGTTCGCACTTTCTGTCGCGCCGCTCGTAAAAATGATATTATCGGGAGCCGCTCCAACAAGGGCCGCAACTTCCGCCCTGGCAGCTTCAACAGCCCGGGCGGATTGATCGCCAAGGGCGTGGTCACGACTATGTGCGTTTCCAAACGAAGAACCCATCCACGGAAGCATTGACTTCAAAACACGCGGATCCATGGGTGTTGTCGCATGGTTGTCGAGATAGATAAAGCGATTCGCCATCATATCGCCGAGGCCCCTTTGCATGCGGAAACAAGAGCTTCTATGAATGCATTCTCAATTAGTGGAACCTGGCCGAACATGATAGCAGGCTCTCCCTCTAGTTTTGCTGCAAGGTGGCCTTTGCCGAGTAGGCGCTCCGCGCCTTTTTCGCCGAGAGCAATTTCGGACGTGCCCTCACCATCTACACGGAGTACGAGCCGGTTGCCGAGGTTGGCGCGAAGCTGCATAGGCATCACGCTCGCATCAGGACGTTGCGCGGCGAAAACTAGCGAGATCCCTGCAGCCCGAGCCTTCACTCCAAGTCGGCCAACAATATCTGACACCGCATCCGCATATTGTGGAGTCATCATCCACTCGGCGAATTCATCATGGACGACCCAGAGGAAGGGAAGGCGCTCAGTCGCCGTCTGCTTCCTGTTCAGGTCAAAAATATTTGCAACCTTGTTCTCCTTAAGAATCGTGTAGCGCCGGTTCATTTCCCCAATGAGTTCGTTTAGAGCGAGGATGGCATTGTCCTGTGCGTCAATGATGCCGCCCTGCAAATGCGACAATCCCTCGAACGGGAAGTAGTCAACTCCGAGCTTCGGGTCAATGAGCACAATCTTCGCTTGCGCGGTCGTATTGGTACAAGCGATGCCCAAAATAATATTTTGCATCAGCACTGATTTTCCGCTGCCGGTGGAGCCAGCGATGAGCGTGTGCGGCGCATTGGATTTTGGAGACAGGAACAAGGGGCTGCTGTCTTCTTCTCGCACTGCGATGAGCAGTTCATGGTTGCCGCGCGTGCAGTTCGGGTTCCATTTCTTCCACACGTCCGGCAGATGCAGCACACGGCGGTTCAGTCGGGCGATGGCGATGACCACGATGCCGGGTTCGGCACGAACGGAAATGACGTTTAGCCCATGTGTGGTCAGGAATTCGGAGCGCCGCTTGAGCACTTGCTCCACAGTGAGGTTCGCGCTGCCTTGGAATTTCAGCAGTGCGGCATTCGGGGTCAGCACTCTCATCAGCAGTTTCGATTGAAGCTGGAACTGCTGCAACGCGCCCTTGCACTTGCTCTCAACTTGCCGCAGCCATTCCTCGTCGTCCGCGCTGTCTTGGGAACCGCCCTGATAACCGGCGATGAGTTGACCGATCTGCGGGCACAGCCATGCGTCTGCGGGCGCGCTTTGTGATGCGGGTGTCTGTGCTGGCGTAGGAGCATGTGACGGAGGTGTTGTAGACATTCTTGATGGAGTTGGGGTTGTCGGCTGTGGGTCTTTATCGCCGCCCGTGCTGGGCACATTGCCGCCAGCACCAGGGTCACCGTCCACTTTGCGCCGGTGAACAAGCCGAATACGGTCTGAAGGCTTGCGGTAGATCTGTTCTTTCCAGATGTCTTCGCCCGCGTTGGCCTTTCGGATAGACGTTGGGTTCGCGTCTTTCGCGTAGCCCAACACCAGTTCACGCAGCCGCGCTCGCGAGAAGACTTCCTGCCACGAATCCTCGGATTCCGCTACGGTCGCGAAGTCTGAACACTCCGGCGCGTCAGATGGGCCGGACACAAAGACGTGCGAGTAGCCACGCATGTGAATGCCGCACTTCCCATAACGCACCGCCCTGCGCCACGCGGCCAGATCAATCGGTGAGTTTGCCGGAAACTGGATGCCGTTAAGCATCAAGTCGGAAAAGCGCGACAGCCACAGATCGCGGTCGAGACGCTTCGGGTCGCCGAAGATGGCGTCGTTGATGCGACGCACCGTGTCGCGCAGTTGCTTTTGGGATTCCTTCCGTTTCGCTGATAGGCTGGCGTGATCAATGTATTTGGATTCCGTCACGATGACAGCCAGTTGAAGATTCCCATCCGGCGTCTGCTCCGGCATGAGCGCAAGGATGTCGGCGATCTGTTCTTCGCGCTGACCGAGCCACTCCGCGTAGTCATCGAGGAAATACCAACCGAAGTGCCGCATCGCGCCAAGTTCAAAGCGAACCATGTAACGGCTGAGGACAACGCCCATCAGTTCACTTGCGTTGCGACCGCGCTTGGCGGCACGCAGGACGATGTCGCCGGAAATTTCGTTGGCGTCGTTGATGAACTTTTCAGTCAGTTTAAGGTACTCGGTGTCACTCAGCTCAAGGTTCAGATGCTTCACGCGACCCAGTACCATCGAACGCAGCAGGCTCAATGAGGCCGTCGATGAAATGAGAATGTTGCGCCCCTGCGTCGCGCACTGCTTATAGCGGATGACCTTGACGTTTTGGTTCAAAAGTTGGCGACGGTCAAGAAGCTCGTCGTAATTAACCACCCAGTTCCCAAGGTTGTGAATCTCTTTGAAGATGCTAGCGGTTTGCGGGTCGTTAAAATCGAGTTTGCGGGCCGGAAGCAGCCGCTTGCTCTCAACTCCATCCCAGTCGCCTCGGATGAAGGTCGTCAGCGCAGTTATAAACGACCAACCCTCCCCCGTCTGCACGGGGCAACAAAGATAGACGACGGATTTCATGTCGTCGCTCGGCGATGGACGGCGACGTGACCAGCGGGCTGGAATGAATGTCTCTGAGTCCATTGGTACACACGTCTCCATATACCACTCCAGGCCTGCATGCCTGGCGATGACATCCTGCAAGAACACCACATCCGCCGGAGGGCCGTCCTTCGGGTCGGGCACGGGCGCTTGGTCGGCCATAATGCCGATGCGAAGCCGGGCCATGAAATCCTTCGCCGCCTCGCTGGACACGAACGAGTCCGCATCAGCGTCCGATGACTCGATGATTTTCTCGTAGAGTTCGCGGAGCTTCGCGCCGTCCCGGTGACGTAGGATAATTTGACAGCGTATGTCATCCTCGTCCTCGTGAAGCTCGTTCATTTTGTCTACGAGCGCGTAGGGCAGTCGCGCTGAGTCGCAGTTGTAGAGCACTACGGAAAGGTTGGCACGCTCATGCGGGTAGAGGGACAAGAACCGCTTGGTCAAATCAACAATGAGCGTGGATGTCTCCGCCGGACTTTCGTTCGTGTCATCGAAACCATCGTTGCTGATGACCGGCGACTCGTGGAGGCTGTAGTCGAGATGATGATCGGTCAGCGAAAGCATTTCGGGCTTCTTGTCGTGCCAGCCCAAAACGATTTCCGGGTAGTAGGGATGCGCCAGTTCCGTTTCAAGTTCTTTGAAAAATAACAGTGGGTCGCCGAAGAAAACATGTTCCGCGGTCAGCAAGTATCTGAGCAGTGATGCAACTTGGAGCGCCTTGTTCGCCATCGCCGAAAGCCGAAGCGGATGCCAAGGGGCGACGATGGCTGTGACGCGACCACCGTCTACAATCACAGATCCGATTTGCAGCAGTGGGCGCAGCAAGTTTTCTCGATTGCGATCTCCTTTCGCGTCCCGGCAAATGGCGTCGAGCAATGCACCGTAGTCCTCAGCCTGCTTGATCATACTTGTGCAACTCAGCCCTTCCTCCGCGAACCCTTTCACCGCAGCTTGGTAGCTCTGCTGAAATGCTTGAAATGAAGTAAGGAGCTTCGAAGCGGTTGCTTCGGACACGAGCCCATCCTGCTGAGCCCTCGCCAAGTTCGCGGGCCATAGCAGCGAGATGTCGTTCTCCTTCTTGTAGGTGGAAACGAACGAGCCACGGTCTTGACCATACGCCGGATAAAGCGTGCGGACGTTGCGGAGATCGAGTGACTGGTAGTGGCCTTTGCCACTGACCGGCTCGCGGTTCACACGGCATAGCATCAACGAATGCTCCGCGAGGCGCAGCCAATCACTGGGGAACTCACCGGCGATGGAGTTCGGGTCGTAAGTCCAGAGCAGTTGCTTGAAGCATGTCTCTGTAGTTCCGGTGGAAAGCTCGACTTCCAACTCCAATAGGAACTTCAACTGCAATGCCGCCTTGGCGGCGGACTTGTTGACGTAAGGCTTCGTCGCTTTGCGCCACTGGTCGGCCAGAGCCTCGAAGCTCATCAAGTCGCCGACGTCCCACGAGACCCGATTTCCGAAGAGTGACTTCAATCCGCAAAAGCGCCGTGCGAAAAACAGGCCAGCGTCCTCTCTCAGTTCCTTGAGGTCTTTCTTAGTGCGTCGGTCGCAAGTGATTTTCAGACGGCGCTTGGACGATGGCATGTCTTGATCGAACAACCATTCCAGGCACAACGCGATGCCGATCAGAAAATCTTCCGTCTCGATGGGCGTCCCGAAAATGAATCTGTCCCATCTCGATTTGAGTGACGACTGCTCCTTGAGTTCGTTCCGGTGCCGTCGGTAAAAATCCTCGTCCTCGTCCTGTGCCTCGGTGCGGTTGCAATCGCGCAGGCGGGCAAGATAGTCGCGTTCATCCGCGGTCAGCAACGCCTCATCGCGCTCATCGTAAAATTCGAGCGTGGCTTTGCCGAGGTTGAATTTTTCCTTCTTCAACCCATCGAAAAGCGGCTTCACCATCTCCCACTCGAATTGCGCAAGGTCAGCGGCCTGTTGGTTCCACCCACTCTCCGCTGCGATGAAGGCTTGGATGGCCGAATGGATTCCGTCCGGGATGGCGTCTTTCACTTTGACGAACGACACTGCCAAATCATCTTCGAGCAGCAACGCCTGCGTGGGTGTCTGCTTCAGCAGATAGCAGGCGCGTTTTCTGATAACCTGCGCGAAAAGCGCCTTCCATCTGGATGTATGACCAGCGTTCTTCTCTGTGAGTGCGGATGCGAACGCGGTATCCTTCGGAACATGTAACGCAGGCAATGCGGCGCCGAGCGCGGTCAGAACGGGTTGTCCGTCCTCGATGGCCAAGCGTGTGTGCAAAATGTATGCAGCGAGCCGGTCGAGTGCGAATGAACGAACTTCAAGCAATCCCTCCAGTGCTTTCACCCACCAGTGCTGATGCTCGGCGAGGATGGGCAGGCCCTCAGCAGCCCAGTTCACCCAAAGTTCGGGATGCGCGTGAAGCTCAGCCACGCCAATGGGCACGAGTTCCTTTAGCGACTGCTCTTCGTCGTCGCCAGTGTTCGCCACGAGCAATGCGGACTTGGAGCAGGCAGCATTTCTAAAATACGTCGTGCGCTCATTCGTGAGAATATGCGCTGGCAAGCCATATCCGCCGACGAAGCGAATCGGCAGCTTGATTTCGACGAGCGTAGACAACGAGACATCGTCCAGAATGGTCTTCGCGACCGCGGCGGTCTGGTCGGCACTCAGGCAATCGAGCAAATAGCGGGCAACGCCAGTGGAGTCATCATCCGTGAGACGGTCGCGAAGGTAGCTCGCGATAACTTTGCCGATGAGTTGGTCGCTAGTCATCAGACCTCCGCGTGATGTGGGTTGACGACGTAAGCACAGCCATCCGATAACCGCCGCAATAAACCCAAGCTACCGAGCCGTTGTTCAAGACGCCGGGAATTGCCCTGAAACGCCTTCTTGTCGAACTCATCCTTCGAGAGCACCTGCTCGGCTTCCTTGTCACCGAAGACGAGTCCATATCGGAAGTGTAGACGAGCGAGGAACTGGTGAAGCTCGATACGTTTCTCCACGTTAGCGAACAGGAGCGTTTTGAGCAGCGCGTCCGTGGGTGCGTAACGCAGCTTCACGGTGCCACGCTTAGATACGAGTCCGATTTCTCGCCCGTAGTTGCGGTGGATGTTTGCGACGTGTTGGCGATGGCGCTTCATCGCGTCTTGGCGAAGCCGTGAGATTAGTTCGCCAGCATCAGACGAGCCGTCGTAGTCTTCACCCCAGCGCGCTTTCTCCTTGAGAATTCGTCTACATTTCTCGAACGCACCGCTTTCAGCGATTGCCCTCTGCCAGTCGTCCGACTGTTCGATATTTGTGATGAAAGTTTCGACGGCCTGTGCGGGCAGCAGGTTATTCGACTGATAGAGGTCGCAGGAAACTTCCCGAACAAGAGTCTTCTTCGGAGCAACCATTTCACAGAGGAGGTTGAGTGGTGTGGATAAACCGAGAAGCTGCCGTGACACGCTCAACTGATATTTCAGCAGGTGCAACCCAGCCAAGTTGACGAGGTGTGGGAACACATCGAAACCCGGAATGTTAAGCCGCAAGGTGGCCAGCCAGTCGTCAGCAAGGTCGTCAAAGCACGGATGGTTGGCATAAGGCAGGAACGCATTAGCGCGTTCGTTGCTCATATCCTCATCGCTGGTCGGTTGTAGACACCTGATGACGGAATTCCAAGTCTTATCCGCTTTGGCCAGCCGTCCTTTGAGCGCCGCCATAAGCTCTCGTTTGCAGTGTGTTCGGCAAAGCATCAGATAGAGCAGCTCGCCTGTTCTGCCGAAGAAGCGACGGTCGTTGGTCGAGGCATTGTTGTCCAAGTCCTCATAGAGACAGTCACGGCCATAGGGAAACACGAACTTCGACGTCCAACGCTTGTTGCTGTTCACTTCGAGACTGGTCGAGCGCACGAGGGATGCGACCTCACAAAAGTCATCGAAGGAATGGAAATGATCTTTCAGAAAGCCGAACTCCGGGTGATTGAGTCCGGTCGCCGCTGACTTCATACGTCGCATCCACTCATCCCAGCGATTGCTATCGCTTGGATAAGATAAACGGATCTCAGGCAGATGCGGATTATTGAACAGGATGTTGCGAAGGTAAAGCCGGTGAGCAGCTCGATACTTTAACTCGTTCGGCTTACCCTGTTCATCAAAAGCGCGTCCCTTGTCGTCCTCGTGCGTGAACACATTCAGGAACTCAAGGAACACGAACCACGGTAATTGTTCATCGTAAAGGCGATGCCCCCAAATCGCTTCGTCCACCCACATGGAGGACGATTGCTCCAAGCTATCCGGTGGCGGCAATGATTGCGGCAGCGCGTTCATGGCACGATTTCAACAGCCCTCGGATCGGGATTTCCTTGCTTGGTCAATGACAGGAGCGTGAGTGAAATCGTCAAGCTTGGTGGCGCTTCCTCCTGCGCTTGGCGCTTGGAGTATGCAGCAATCAGCCGGCTTTTGAACGCAAGCAAGTCTTCGTAGCATTCCTTCGAGAAGCTCGCGGGCAACGCACCCTCCATCGCGATGCGCGACAAAAATTCATAACGGATGAGCGTGAGGTTGAAGTCCACAGAATTGTCTGGCGCGAAAAAGACTGACAACAGCACGCGCCCGCTCGCCGGATCAAAACGCAGGATAACCTTCTCGCCTTTGCTCGGCTCCACCGATACGCGTTCCACAAGGATGCGGCTGACCTTGGCCTGCGAGTAGTTGCCGCTCGTCGCCAAATAAAGCTCCCGGTCGCTGTTGATAAGCATACCAGTGAATACCCGGTTTAAGCCCTTCACCAATCGAGACACGAGTGGACGCTTCACAACTGCACCACGTCTGAGCACGTCTACGACTTCATCAAGGTATTCCCCGGCAAACCTGAACACCGTCAGTTCCCACAGGTTCAACTCGAATTCGGCTTCCTTCGGGATTTTAAAAAATAACCCACGCCGCTGAGCGACTAGCATCCTCAGAAATTCGTTGTCCTTTTCCTCGTCCTCGCTCGTGCCTTCGATGTATTCATGTTTGGCCGCGTAGAAACGGTCATCCGCACCGCAAAATTTGTCCTTCTCGATCAACGTGTCGAAGTAGACGCCGAGATTCTCGTCGTCCTCGCCAAAGATAAGTAAATTGTCAATGCGGTTCGATGTCTCGTAGCCGATTTGAAACCGCTCTAAGAAATCAAAGATGGTGACCGACTGCCGCCGGATATCCGAAAGGTTCGCGCCAAAAATGTTGTTGTAGAGGCAAGCCCTCGACGCGGTTCCCGCCGCGATGACCTTCGGCACGTCGCTGGGGAGCATCAAGTGCTGGCCCACGTCAGGATGGCCGAGCACAGCGTTCGTCAGCAACAGGAGAATCTGGCGCACAGGGACATGCAGACCGTTGTAATCACACAATTCGAGCAACGCCCGCAGCCGCGCCTGGACCAGTGGCGTGCAGAGCAGTTCGTAGTTTCGCCGGATGGGGCAGTTGAGGCCGAACACGTCGCTCTCACCGGGCACGCGCTGCTTGAGTTCATCCCAGCCCGGATGCGCGAGAAACTTTTCAATGGCCCGGTCGAATAACTCCGCTGAACTGGCGCGGCTCAGGTTGAAGAACTTCAACCGCACGCCCGGCTGCTCCTGCTGGTCTTCGACAAGCAAGTCCTCGAACACCTGCCGCGCCCGTCTTACTTCCTCCGTGTCCTTCAAGCGCCGAAAGGACTCGACGAGTTGACCGTCGTTGGCCGCAATGAGGAAAATTTCTTCTGCGTTCGGGTTGAACAATGTCTGACAGAACTTTTGGAGCAACACCTCCTTGTCTACATCCCAATCCGCGCCTTGCTGCGGTGCCCAGCCACTCAGGTCGCGAATGAAGTGAATCTTCACTGACCGGTAGAGGCTCGGCTCCTCAGATTCCGGCCATGTCGTCCGGTCTTTTGGATAGTTAAACCGGATGGTCAGGTAGGGGTTGTCGGAGGCCCAATCGTCTTCGCTTCCTTTTAGAGCCTTCCATACTTGCCGGCATAGATGCGTTTTTCCATCTCCTGCCGTGCCGGTGAGGATGACCGAAACCGGGTCGGCTGTGACGCGGCCGAAGGAATCCGCGATTAGATGCTGATAAGGATGCTCAAACTCAATGGGCGCAATCCCCTGACGATGAGCCGACCGCTGAATCGTCTCGTCGTACATGTTGTCGTTACGGGGAACGGGGCCGTAGTGACGGAGGAAGCGCAGCCAATGACTCACTGGAGATTCCGAAGAAACTAACTCGGCAACCTGGCGGAATCGGATGTGATGATCCGAAGCTGATTCTCAATCTCTTGAGCATCTTCTGGGATTCCCATCCACCTACACAAGATTCTTGCCGCCAAGTCAATTCTGTCTTTGCCCGCGAACATGGTTCCATCCTCCGGGTTCCACAAAAACCCCCTCCAAGGGTCTTCAGATAGACGTGGCGCGCGATTGATTGCGTTGACGATAGCTTCTTCAGAAACGTGGGCGCTATATCCCTTACCGGCAGCGACGCACATCGCCTTTTGCGCAATGGGTCGCACAACAAGGGCTCCTCCATCCTGCCTATTGCGGACAAACTTCCGGTTATCCGATGCAAACAGAAGATTCGGGACACCCGTGAGGATTGGTCCCCACCTTCGGCCAAGCTCACGCCATCCGTTCTCCAGTGTTGACTCGCTAGGTCTTTGTTGTCGTTCAACCTCAACAACAAGCTGATGCTCCCTCAATAGATGCCGATTGCATTCGTAAAGAGTCGGCAGAGTCATCAATACGTTATCGTCGGCCCCTATATGCAATGCCTCACCGGCAACAAGCCGGATGATACCGTTTTTGTTCCGTTTGCCTATTTTTGTAACGTCGCGAAAGTATAGGTCTTCTCTAACTAACCGTCTGGTAAGAATTGCCAACGGATCGTCCTCATCTAAGGCTATGTTCGTGGCCTTATTTGTTTTAACAGCGTAACGATTGACGTTAGTAAACAGCCTTCTGGCTTTTTGTATTCCCTCAGGACTTTCTGGATGACTGACAAGTATAACCGAGACCTCGTCCTTGGCGTAACGCTCTGGGTTTTTATTGACGACATTGCGCATAGCCGCCAAGCGATGTTGTCCATCCAAAACGTAATAGTTCTCCTTACCGTCAAAGTTAAGTATTCCCACAGCACCAAGTCGATTACCTAAAAATGCGGCGCCTTCGATTTCAATGGCCGAAAACTTAGGCGATCCTCCATACACGGCAACGATAAGCGATCCAAAAAATCTATCGTCATTCTTCTCCAAATACTCCGCAATTTCTTTGGCTCTGGTTGATAGCTCTCGTTGAAGCAAGTCATCAAGTATCTCGTAGGGCTTCACCTGTTCAGCGAACTTTAAATACTCGACAGCCTCAGAAAGTGACATCCGACAAATATAATATTGCCATGATCCCATCTGCGCCTTCAGCGCTACAAAATTAGTGGCTTTCATTTGTATAATCGTCCCTTTAGCTTGAGTATGGTGTTTGCGGGTGGTGTGAGATTATCTTTAATCGCCGACTCGACTGCTCCGACCTGGTCTTGCGGAAACTCGGAGTAGTGGAAATAAACGCGATCTTGAAAGTAGTTCAAAAACTTGGTTATCTTGACGCGGTCTGCCTCCGGCTCCTCCCCTTCTCGCTCTTGCAGGTAATCACCATATCGCGACCGCAGACCGCTAGCCGCCTTTCCGGCATAAAAAAGGAACTTGTGGCTCTCGAAAAGGTCGACTCGTCCTTCGACTGTAAAGAAATACACGCCCGGACCTTCGGGGATCAGCGCCATCTCTCCGCTCAAGTTCCCAAATTTAACTTTTGACCAAGTGACGCCCTCAACCAATTTGAGCTGAGGATCAATCCAGAGCTGTGGATATAATTTAAACGGCCACAATCCCAAATCCTCGGCCAGGATATGCCCGAACGTGGGCCTATCGCTTGGCACCTGACCGAAAAGGTTGACCGGATTTACTTCTGGCATATCAAACACGCCTTCGGCCCGTCCTCTTCCTCCTCCACCCCCGCCAGCACCTCAACAAGACGCTTATTGCCCCGGTTGGCCTTTCTGCGCTCCTCATGCTCGGCGTAGCGACGCTTGATGCCTGCGATAGTTTCTGGCTTCCGCAACTCGCTCAACGGCATCCCGTGAATCCATGTGAACGTCTTTCCGGGGCCGTCCGGAATCTTTTCGTACTTCATCGCCTGCTCGAATTGGTCAGGGTGATTTTCGAGCAGCCGCACCCATTCGATGGGTCGCTGGAAGAAGCAGAAAAAACAGCCGGAGTGCGTGCGGCCCCACTTGAGGTAGGGAGGCATCCCGATTCCGCTATCCTGGAGAATCTTCATGACGCCAGCATAGTCAATGCCATCATCCTTGAACGGGAACACCGCCTTAATGTTGGGCTTAGTGCTGATATATCCAACGCGATCTTCGTCGGCCCGAAGCCCTACGTAGCTGACGACCTCATCATTGCCGACAAATTCCTCGAAAGGTTTTAGTTTGAGGAGTTTTGTGCACCATCGGATTTGAGGGGAGGGAAGATAACCGCCGAACACTTCAAGCCAATGATCAAAACCGGCTTTGGCGTTCAGACGGACGATTTT
>JAHFOS010000201.1 GCA_023261545.1 bacterium | reverse complement strand
TGGGCTCTTTTATCAGTGCCCATCGGTGTAATCTGTGGATAAATCCGAGTTGAGAATACGGAGCATTAGGAAAAAACTGGGGAGAGAACTTTGCCAGAGGTACGCATTAGTCGGATGAGCCTCTTTTTCCCTCTTTTCTTGAATTCCGGATTAAAAACCGGCAAACGCTTGCGATTCGGGAATATAAGTTTGAAACGCACGGACTGGCGCCGCCCCGGCGTGGCTGCCGCGCTCGGCGTGGCGCTGGCGCTGAGCTTGGCCCTGGCGCCGGTTTCCTCCGGCCCGGGAGACAAAAGCGAATCCTTCCTGCTGCCAGCCCCCGAGGCCGAGCGTCATCTGCAGGAGCTGCGCCAGCTCTTTGAGCGTGCCTCTGAGGGTGAGAGCGCGCGCCGCGCCTGCGAAATCCTCGCCGCGCATGGCCGCGAGGCCGTCACCGCGAACGGCAACCTCGTCAGCCTCAAGGCCGTCTTCCTCGCCGAGTTGCCAAGCCATCCGGATTTCTCCAAAATTTTAAAACAACAGGCCGCCGCGCACGTCGAGGCGCTGCTGGCGCGCGCGGCGGGCGATACGGCGGCCCTGGAGCGCGCCATCGCGGTCACCGCGGGGCTGGGGGAGCTCCGCGCCCAGCGCCTGCGCCTCCTCGACGAATTCCTCGACCGCGGTGAATTGCTCAAGGCCGAGGCCCAGGCTCAGGCCATCCTGGAGGAAGGCGCAGGCGGCGCTGAACCCGGCACGCGCGCCCGGCTCATGGTCCTTCAGGCCCGGCTGGGCCGCGCAAGTGCGCCCCCGGCCTCCAGTGAACGGGTCCGCTTCAAGGGGGAAACCCTCACCCTGGACGAGCTGCACCGCCGGCTCGCCGCGAACAACACCCCGGTTGAGGCCGGAATTCCTGGCCGGCTCGCCGCCTCTTGGGCGCTTCCCTTGGCCGGGGGAGCCTCGCTGGGGCAATCCCTAGAACCCGCCGCCAGCGGCAACCTCCTGGCGCTGGCGACCCCGCGGCAACTGCGGATTTTGAGCGCACGCTCGGCCACGCCTCTCGTGGAATGCGGCGACGAGCCGGGCGGCGCCAGGGTCGGCCTCAGCGAAGTAGCGCCGCTCCATGAGCCGGCGGCCTTCCCCGCGGGCGTTGTCCATTTCGTTTCCTCGGGAGAGTCCCGGCTCGGACTGCGGGCCACCTCGTGGCAAGGCCGGGTGCTCTGGAACTCGCGCGACCACGAGGCCTGGGACGCGTGGGCCGTTTGCGGCCCGCCCCGCGTCTGCGCGGGCTGGTGTTACGCGCCGGTGATGGACGCGCGCGGCGGGGAGGAGACCACCCTGGGCCTGGCGCGCGCCGATCTCGGCAACGGCGCCCTGGACGGCGTGCTGGTGCTGCAATCGAGCACCGTGCCACGCGAGCGGCTGCGCATGGCGGCGCGGCTCGCCAGCGCCGGCGGACGCCTTTACGGCTTGCTGGGAACGGGGCTGGCCTTCGGGCTGGACGCCAGGACTTTCCATCTGCAATGGACCCGCGACCTTGCAACGGGTCCCGGCTCCCCCGGCGCCGCTCCCTGGCTCGGAACCACCCCCGGCGGGCTCGCGGCCTATGAGCCGAGCCTGGGAACGCTCCATGTCCTGGACGGCGCCAGCGGCGCGCGGCGCTGGGAGCGCCAGCTTCCCGGCCTCGGCCATATCCACGCCGCCGATTCGCTGGGTTTCCTCTATTCGACCCCGCGGCCGGGCGTCCGGGGCTCCGAGCTCGTGCTCCTCAACCTCGAAAACGGCCAAGAGCTTTGGCGTCAGACCTTTGCGGAAAGAGCGATCACCGGAGAGGGCGAAGCGCGCGGCGGCCACATCGTGCTCCCGGTCTCAGGGGGTCTCGCGGTGCTGGGCGCGGACGGACGGGAGCAGCGCTTCCTGCCCATGCCGGAAAGCCCGGACAAGGCGCGCTGGCGCGCGGGGACTTGGTTGATTTTCGCGGGGAGACGCCTCCACGCCTTCGAGCCGCGCGGGGATTTCACCCCGCCCGCGCCCGCTCCGCCCTGTGCGGAGTCCGAGCCGCCGGAACCGGCGGCCCATCTCGCGGGCTTCGCGGATCCCTATCCGGAGCGCTCCCTGGCCTGTCCCTTCGAAGCTCCCGAGGAATTTCGCGCGGCCCGGGATTTCTGGGCACGAGCGCGCGTGCATCTCGGTATCCGCCCGCGGCACCACGTCCTGCAACTGGACGATGAGCTTTGCCTGTTGCGCGAAGGCGGCACCACCGCCGGGGGCGCGCGCGTGCTGCCTGCCGTGCTCTGGAGCGCGCAGCTCCCCAACGCGCGCGTGGCGGCGGGGCGCCTGCTCGCGCACGATGGCCGGGTGGCGCGCGTCTTCGACGCCTTTTCGCTGCACCCGCTCTACGCTTTCGACGCGCGCGCCATGGGCCAGGAGATCCGCGCGGCGGCGCTGAACTCGCGTTTCCTCGCCGTTGAGCTCAAGGATGGCGAGGTCGAAGTGCTGGACGCCCCCGGGGGCCGGCACCAACTGCGCTTCAAGTTGCAGCACGACTTCAGCGGAGAAGTGAGCCTGGACGGCACGCGCTTCGTGGCGCGGCTCGCGGTGCACGGCGACGAAAAACTCGCCTGCTACGATCTGGACGGGGGCGGCCAGCTGCTCTGGAAGGCGCAGCATCCCGAAGCGAGCCTGAGACCCTACCGCAACTTGCGGGTCCTCGCGCCCTTGCCGGGCGGAGCCGGAGAGCGCTGGCGTTTCGTGAACGAGCGCACGGGCCGCCTGATCCCCCTCAAGGATCTGCCCCCGGCCCCCGGCGCGAAGTGGATCTTTCCGGCCCAGGGCGGGGGCGACCTCGCGCTCTGCGCCGACGGCTCGATCTTTGGCGCAGGCGGGAAATCCGTCAAATTGGCGACGCTCTTCAAGGTTGACCGCGGCCATCAGGTCCCGCCTTCGGTGGCCTGGCGTGGGGACCGTATATTCGTGATCGACGACCTCGTGCTGCACGCCTTCGCGCGCGCGGATGGGACCGCGCTCGGGCAGTGGCGCGTCACCGACGATTCCCTGTTCCTCACCCACCCGCGGCAGTTGCCGCTCTTCGCCTGCCTGCTGGAGGAATCGGTGCTGAGCGTCCAGGACGGCACTTTCATCTTCTACCGCGATTTGCCGGCCAGCGAGCGCGGCGGACGCCAGGTGTGCGTGCTGACCACCCCGGATACGGACGTGGACGCGCGCCGCCTCTACGCTGTGGACCCTCTGGACGCGGGCGCCTGGGTCGGCCCCGCGAGCGCCCGGCCCGCGGGCGCGGGCGAGTTCCGGCAAGGGGCCGACGAGCAGCGCGTTCACTTCCTTTTGCGCCTACCCGCGGCGGCCCCGGGCGTGCGGCGCGTGCTCCAGCTTTCCGGATCCTGGAGCGATTTCCTGGTTTATTGGATCCCCTTTTACCTGCGCTGGGAGCTCGACGTGGAGAGCCGCTGTCGCGCCGAGCTTCCCGAGGGGCACGGGCTCAGCGCCGTGAGGAGCTTCGCCCCCGACGGCACGGCGGAAATCGCGCTGAGCTTCTCGCGCTCCGCCCTGCGGGTGCAGGCCGGCAGGCCCATGAATCCCTGGACCCAGCTTGAAATCGCCTACGAGTGCGACGGGCGCCCCGAGGGCTGCTACCGCCTGCGCGCCATCGCCAAGGCGCAGCCGACCGTCGCCTACGGCCTGCAGCGCTTCACCGAACTGCCGACCCTTGAGGACTACGAGGCGCGCCAAAAGCTCTACGCCGCGGCCACGGGGCTTTTTTCCGAGGGGCGCGCCCTCGCGGAATTCCTGGAGGCGCGCCGTTGCCGCGAGGGTGTGGCGGACAACCGCCCCTTCTTGCGCGACCTGCTGGCGCGCGTGGGCGGGTCCTACGGGTCCATCCAGGTGCTTTCGGCCTTGTTCGCCGAGGAACTGCGCTGGCTCAAGGCCGACCTGGGGCGCACGGCTCAGGACCTCGATGCCTTTCCCGGTCGCTGCCATGAAGTGGCCCGCCGGCTCGCCAAGGACGCCGAGCCCCTCAAGCTGCCTCCGGACTGGCTGCGCTGCGCGCTCAGCGTCTTCCTGGTGCGCGTCATTCCCAATGAAAAACCCGCCGCGCCGTTCCGCTTTGGGCCGACGCTGCGCCACAGCCCCATGTGGGACGGCCAGCTCATCAATGACATCCACTATCAGGTCACGGCGGAGAGCCTCTATTACACCCCGGAGCCGACACCGTACTTCCTCACGCTCTACGCGGGTCTCTTCGACGCGAGGCACCCCCTCTTGAGCGGCCTGTTTTTCAACCGCTGGGCCAGAGGCCCCGCCGACCGCATCAGCTCCACCGTGCCGCAAGTCCTGCGCGTTGACCCCGCGGGCGCCGTCGAACTCAGATCCGTGGAAGGCCGCAACGCCGAGGGCGTGAGCGGAGCGGACGAGAGCAGCCTGGGGTTCCCGCAAATTTCCTTTGGAGAGGCGCCCGTCAACTTCGGCCTCGACCCGTTGCAGTTGCGCATGAGCCTGGAGCTGCTGCCCCCCGCCTCGCGCTACGGGCCGACCCTGGCGGAAGCGTGTCTCGCCTCCACGCCGGCGGGCGGAGCCGGCGAGCGCGAAATCCTGGGGCTGCTCCTGGCGCGCACCGCGGGCAACCCGACGGCCCTGGAAGACGCGGCGGCTTTCGCCCTGCGCCGCCTGCGCGCCGCCGACCGGGAGTTCGCTCCCGCCTGCGGCACCATCGCCGCCCTGCTCGGGGAGGCCCACGTGGGCCGCGCCCTGCAGCGGCGCGTCTTCCTGGGACTCACCAATGCCTTCGCCGCGCCCGAGGCCTGGTGCAACCTCGGCGCCGTTCCCGCCCGCGCCGGCTTCGACCCCCCGCCCGAGAACGCGCCCTGGACCCCGGGCGCGCGCTACACCTCGGGCAACGCGCAGAACGGCTTCGAGGCGCCGCGCCCCGAGCATGGCGCGACCGGGACCCCATTCTTTCTGCGCAACGCCACGCAGGTCAAAGAGGACTCCGTCGCCTATCACGCCACGGTGCTGGAAGTTTCCAAGGCGCAGCGAGCTTTCCTGCACCTCGGGATGATGCGGCCCTGGCCCCGCCATCAGGTCTCGGTGTGGCTGCGGGGCGAGTGCGTGGCGAACAGCGTGGACCTGCGGATGCCGGAGGTCAACACCCTTCCCCTGCGGCTGGTGGAAGGCAGCAACCCGCTGCTCGTGCGCATCATTTTCAACGGCGACTGGTCGCTGCTGCTCTCCGTGGGCGGAACCGTCGGCGCGCCGCTGGAAGGCGTGCGCCTGCGCTCGCCGCTGCCGGCGGCGGCGCCTTCCCAAGAGGCCGCGGCGGCGGGAACCCCCTAGAGCCTGCTGGATAAGAAAACGTTTTTGGCTCATCCGAATAATGCGTACTTTTCAAGAGTTTTCACGCGGATGCACGATCTGGCAAGGCGGGAACCCAATCGCAATACCGGGGGGATTTTTCCACAGATGACACAGATTAACACAGAAAATAATCAATCAGGGCTGGTTTCTTTATCAGTGCCCATCGGTGTAATCTGTGGATAAATCTGAGTTGAGAACACGGTGTATTAGGGAAAAACTGGGGGAGAGAACTTTGCCAGAGGTACGCATTCCTCGGATGAGCCACGTTTTTTCACCGCAGCAAACGCAAAGAATACGCGGAGACGAAGGGTCGTCTTTTGAGCATTTCTCCGTCTCCGTATTATCTCTGCGCTCTTTGCGTTCTCCGCGGTAAAAAAGTAATTTAAAAATATTTTCAAAAGGCTCAACGTGGCTGATCTTCAATCCAAAGTGGCCCTGGTCACCGGGGGCGGCCGGGGCATTGGCGCCGGCATCTCGCGCCAATTGGCGCTGCGGGGCGCGCGCGTGGCCGTCAACTATTCCAGCGGCCGCGAGGCCGCCGACAAGCTCGCCCAGCGGCTCCGCAGCCAAGGGCTTCAAGCCGAGATCTTCCAAGCCGACGTGCGCGAAAGCCTGGAAGTGAACCGCATGCGGGACGAAATAGCCAAACGCTGGGGCACCATCGAAATCCTGGTCAACAACGCCATCGCCGGCCAGAACCAGGGGCCCTTCGAGGAAAAATCCTGGGAGGATTACCAAACGTCCATTGATTTTGGATTGAAGGCCGTCTGGAACACCACCCACGCCGTGCTGGATGGCATGAAGCGCAATAAATCAGGGCGCATCGTCAACATCGTGACCGAACTCTGGAACTTCGCCCCTGCCCACTGGTCGGTCTATCTGGCAGGCAAGGGCTCCATGGTCGGCGTTTCACGCGGTCTGGCCGACGAACTCGGTCCCCACGGTATCACCCTGAACATGGTGGCACCCGGCTGGATGCTGGACGACAAGCACACCCAGGAGGACGAAGGTTACGCAAAGGGCAACCCGCTGCGGCGCCAGGGAACGGCGGACGATATCGGGCGCGCGGTAGCGTTCCTGGCCAGCGACGAGGCCGCCTTCATCACTGGGGCCTACCTCCCGGTGTGCGGCGGCCGGGTTCGGCAATCCGGCTGAACCGGAGGATGAACCAGCCTTCACGCGTCCACGTCGCGCGCTGGCGAGCCTTCCGGCCCTTGGAAAACGGCGCGGTTTTTGAGGTGGAGAGCAGCGCCGGCGATAGCGCCGAAATCGCCATCACCTTTCCCGATCCAGCCATCGTGCGCCTGCGCATGGCGCCCGGGACGCTGGGCCATCCCCAGGACCGGCTGCTTCTCGGGGATCCAGGCTCGGGAACACACACAACCCCGAGCGCTGACACGCAAGGCGTGACGCTTGCGACCTCAGCGCTGCGCCTGCGGGTGACGCGCGACCCGTGGACGCTCAGCCTGCGCGATACAGAGGATCGCCGCATCACCAGCGCAGCCAGCGATAACCGCAATATCCACGGCCACTTCGAAATGCCGCCGC
>JAHFOS010000278.1 GCA_023261545.1 bacterium | reverse complement strand
CTTTCATGTAGCGGTGGATATCGGAATGGAAATCACCGTAGCCAGTGCCGCGCCAGCGGGTTTCCGAGAAGCTGATCCAGGCCGCCATCCACAGCTCGTAGCGCGTGCCCATGGAGGTCGCCGTGCGCACGGGCGCGGCCTCGGCGACCACCGCCCGCACGGTTGGGACGGGCAGGACCCTTTCGATGCCGCGGTAGGGACTGAAGGTGTAGGTCGCCGCCGCCAGGACGACGGCACAGACAAGGGGCGGGAGCAGGCGCCGGAATCCCAGGCACGCCGTGAGGACCGGGATCAGCAAAACCAGGGCCAGGGAAGTCTGGCGGCTCTGGGTCAACATCAGGAAGGGGATGGCCGTGAACAACCCCGCCCAGCCGAGCAAACTGTTCAGCGCGGCGGCGTAGAGGCAAAAAATCGCTATCATCAGGCATATCTGCGCATCGGTTCCGAAAGGCCTGGCGCCCGTGAAACGCCAGTCCTGGGCGCCGGAAAGCGCGGCCTTATCGCAGGCGATGGCAAACTCCACGCCCAGGGCCAGCACCATGAAGGACAGCAACGGCCCCAGGCGCAGGCGGCGCGCCGCTTCGGCATAAACGGGGAGGAACAGGATTAACAGCGTGCTCTTGCCGGCTTTCCACCCTTCAGCCCAATCCTCGGAGATGAAGATGCCATAGAGCACGCTCAGCGCCAGCGGAAGATAGGGCGCGAGCTCCGCGCCCAGCTCCCGCGGGGACAGCGCCGGACCGCGGCCTCCAAGCCGCCACAGGGCCGCCAGCAAAAAAGCTCCCGTGCAGAACCCCAGGGCGGCGCTGGAGAAGAAGACGCCCGCCGCAGTGAGGGCGAAAAGGATCAAGTATTCGGCGCGCACCTCAAGCCTTTCATTTTGCGTCTTCGCCAGTGTTCCTCTTGCGGCATCCTTCCTCCGAGCCGCGACATTGTGCGAGCTATCCCGATCCGCTCAAGCGCGAACAGGCGTTGCCGCACTTTACCTTTCGTAACAGCTCAGGCTTCTTCATCCCGCCCTCTCCCTTCGGGAGAGGGTCGGGGTGAGGGGCTTTGGCAACGAAAGAAGCAAGGGACTGTCCTTTCCCGAATCCCCTCGAATGGGGGACACTGTGAATGACTGTCCCTTGCGATACAAAGACTTAACTTTCAACCGCCGTTTTTAGGTTCACCTTTCGAGGTTCCAGCCCGGGTCGGCGTATTTGGCTGTGGCGAGGCGAGCGGCCTCTGCGCGGGTCTCGCCGGCGAGCATGTAGGGCCGGTGTTCCCAGCGGCCCAGCAGCGTTTCGAGGAAGCGGCGGCGGTCGAAGGCCAGCCCTTCCCGCCGCAAGGTCGTGATGAAATCGCCGTGCGCGCGGCCCGCGCGGTAATCGGGGGCCCGATCCGGAGCCTTGAGCAACTCGTCCACGAGGTCGAGATCCATATCCACCAGGAGCGTCATATGGTGCAACAGGCCGTGGCGGCGGCGGGCCTGGGCGCTGCCGGCGATTTTGCGGCCCTGAAGCGCGAGGTCGCTGCCCTCGGGATGCTCGGGGCGCCGGCCGGTGGTTGCCTCCATGGCGTCTTGCACCCAGCCGAGGATCAGGCGGTAAGAAGCGCGCAGGTTGCCGAGATCGGGATGCAGCCAGTAAGGCAGGAAAAATGAAATGTTGAGGTTGCCGGGCCCATGCACCACGGGCCCCCCGCCGCTGACGCGGCGCAGCACGGGAATGCCGCGCGCCGCGGCCCGATCGAGCCGCACGCGCTCGGCGGCGCGGTCGCCGCGGCCCAGGACCACCGCGGGCCGGATGTTCTCCCAGAGACGTAGGATGGCCGGAGCCAACGGATCGCGCACGTAGGGCTGGAGCAGCAGCTCCTCCAAGGCGAGGTTCTCGGCCGGATCGGCCGCGCTGTCAGCGAGAAAAAAAAAGGCGTCAGCGCTCACGAAATCCGTGGGCCGAGAACCTTGTCCTGTCGGCAATAGTTCACGGAATTTGGCTCATCCGAATAATGCGTACTTTTCAAAAATTTTCACACGAGGCCACGATTTGGCAAGACGGAAGTCAAATGTAATACCGGGGGGATTTTTCCACAGAGAACACAGATTAACACAGAAAACAACCCATCGGGGCTGGCCTCTTTAATCAGCGCCCCTCGGTGTAATCTGTGGATAAATCCGAGTTGAGGGCACAGAGCACCAGGAAAAAACTGGGAGGAGACACCACAAGAGGTACGCATTAGTCGGAAGAGCCCGGAATT
>JAHFOS010000277.1 GCA_023261545.1 bacterium | reverse complement strand
CATTTCCAGACGCTAAAGCCTGTTTTAGATAAGCGCCAACAGCAAAAATTGTGGCTCCTGAAGCTAAAGCTAGGAAGTAGGCAACCGCAGGGTGACGTCCCAGCCAAGGCAACCCAAGGCTCAGAGAGGCAATGAGCATGATCAGGGGGTAAAATGGCTGGATATAGCGAAAGATATACTCCGCATAGAGGTTGTAGTCTCTGACGGATTCGGCCGTGAAATGTCGTAACTCCAGAATATTCGCTCCTTCGGGCGATAACCCGGCATATAGGGCGGCCTTGAGGGGAATGCCAATTTTAGCGCTTAGGCTTTTTAGGTTCCAGTGGGATATATCGTTGGGAAATGGATTTACATAACTTCTTACAAAACAATTATTTAATTCAATATTTCCCGATTTTCTCCAACTTCCAGAATCCGCGTAGAGCTTGGCTCGTGGTCGCGCCTGATCGTCGAGCAAAGTGGCATGGAAGCCCTCGATACGCCCGCTGCCGACGTTCATTTCTTCGATGTCAATGAGGTCATAGCCGCGCGAGAAAACCAGGACGTCGGGAAAAGGATGCCCCGCGAAGGCAAGCTGGTCGCGAAAGCTGATATGCAGGTTCCCATGACGGGCAAAAAAATTCGGTTCTTCGACGAGGATCTGGCGCAAAGTTACTTTTGTGATGACGAATTCCTGACAGAGGAAAATGGCGATACCCAACGCCAGGGCCAACGCCCGTAAAACTCGCGTGAGGCGGTGCAGCGATATGCCTCCCGCCATGATAGCCACAAGCTCGGATTTTTTTTGAAGCCGCGCCAGGGCGAAAATGCAGGAGAGACTGAAGACGAGGGGCGCGGCGAGGTTAAAGAGGCCGGGCAGGGAGTAAGCGTAGTAGAGTCCCAGTCGCAGCCAGGCGGTAGCGCCGGTTTCGTCAACTAACTGGTGAGCGCGGCGGAAGATATCTATGACGGTGAAGAGCCCAAAGAAGGCGGCCAGTCCCAGGAAGAAAATTTTGAGGACCAGGGCCGTGACGTATCGGTCCAGGGTGCGCACGTTCCCGTATTCTGCCGCCCGACCGGAAGCGGGAAGGGCGGGCTTGGGAGAGGCGCTGAGGGAACCCTATTTCGTTCGCGCCGGGGAGAGCGAGCGCGCCGCCATTTTCTTGGCGAAGACGAGCTGATCTTCTCCCGGGGCGTAGTAGTCGCTGATGCGCGCCATGACCGTAAAGCCCGCGGCGCGATAGGCCCCATGCGCGGCCCGATAGTCCTCGCGCGCCGTGGTGGTGATGAGCAACAGGCGTGCGCCACCGGCACGCGCGGCGCCCTCGAAGGCCGCGAGCAATTGGCGGCCCAGACCCCGGCGCCGCGCATCGGGATGCACCACGATCCAATAGAGGTCGAAAGCTCCGCGGGCGAAGTCGGCCTCGCCGAAACACACGTAACCCTCGGGGGCTCCCGAGGATCCCACCGCGACGAGCAGGCGGTAATCGGGGTTTTCCACCCCGTCGCTGGCGGCGCGCAGGGCGCGCTCGACCAAGTCCAGCGCGCAGGCTTTTTCCTTCGCGGAGAAGTTGTCCGAAGCCTGGATGATGGCCGAGAGGGCTTGGCGGTCCCCGCCACCGGCCTGGCGCAGGCCCTCCAGGACCTTCCCCCCGGTCGCCAAGCTCACGGCGTCACCCCCAGCGAACCGGCCGCAGTGAGCGGCGCCAAGCACGGGACCCGGCCTGCGTCGCGGAGTGTCTCACGACAAACCCGGCGAAAGATCCGCGAAATCGGAACTCCGCGCGGCCTCGCGGGTATGCCGATTATCCAATGAGACATTTTTGGAACACCCCGTGGAGGCCTCTATTCTAGAGCTACTTTGTAAAGGCAAGTTTGCTGTTCCAACACACATCGCTGCCGAAGGATCGAGGATGGGGCCGTAGAGCGATGGCCCCTTCCCGTGACGGCGTTGTCACCCCATTTTTCCCAGTGGAGGTCTGCTGAAGATGGATTCCATCCCTTGCACGGAAACCGTGGAAAAAACCAACGCCGAGGAGCCCCCAGATCCGAGGGGCGGCGCTTCCTTGGGGGCGCCGTCCGTCCTTTCAACCTCCACCTGCCCGTGGAAGGCGAAGTCGCCGTGGAGGAACGTTCCCGACAGCGAGTGGAACGACTTCAAGTGGCAGCTCAGAAACGCCATCAAGACCGTTGACCAGTTGAAGCAGTTCCTGCCGCTCACGCCCGAGGAGGAGCGGCGTCTGCGCGACGTGAGCCAGACCTACCATTTCA
>JAHFOS010000061.1 GCA_023261545.1 bacterium | reverse complement strand
CGCTTTGCGCTTTGGCGACCTTCTGGGAGCCCGTCGCCGCGGGCAAAGCCTGCTGGACGGTGAGTTCCAAGCCCGCCGCGGGTTTTCCCGTCGCGTCCGCGATCCTCCCTGAAATAGCAAGGCCGGCCCGAAGCTGGAGTTTCACCCCTGCATGAGCCTGGCCGTCGCGAACCTCCAAGGACAGCGGCGCCGCGAAGCCCGCGCTTCCGTCAGCGGAAAGAACGTAAGCGCCATCGGCCAGCAGCGCGAAGCTGAAAGCCCCGTCACGAGCGGAGAGCGCCTCCAGACTTTCGCCGTCCGGCTTTGGGGTTTCCGCGTCCTCACCGCGGACCAGCAGCACCCGCGCCTGCGCGGCCGGGGTGCCGTCGGGTTGCAGGACCCAGCCGGAAACCTCGGCCCCGCGGCCCAGGGTGATCACGGCGGGCCAGCCTGCTTGAGGCCGGAAAGCCAGGCGGTAAGGGGCGAAGTCGCCGTGCGTCACCGCAATCTCCAGAAACTCCACGGCGCTGTCGTCGAAGCCCGAAAGCGTGAACCGACCCGTGGTATCGCTCTCCGTGAAATCGAGCGTATCGTCGGGACCCACGGGTCCGGTGGCCGCGCGCCGTCGCAGGGTGGCGCGCGCCGTGGCGACGGGTCGGCCCGTCTCGTCCTGGACGCGCCCCTCAAGGATGCGGCCGCGCCGCAATTCGAACGCGTGGCGGGAGGCGCCGCCCTGGAGGATCAACTCCTCGGGCGCCGTCGGCAAATATCCCTTGGCGAAAAGCCGGAAATGCTGGCCCGACACGGCATCCACGAGCGAGGCCTGATACTCTCCGGCTTCTTCGCCGGGCCAAAGGGTGAGGAGCGGCTCGCGCGCGCCGCTTTCGAACCTGGCCGTCACGTGCGCTGGCGGCGGATCCACGAGTCCTTTCAGGAGCACCCGCAGGCGCGGGGCATTTTCCAGCACCACGCGGGCGGCGGTGATTTCCCCAGCGCGGCCTTCCACGGTGACCTCCGTTTCTTTGTACCCCTCCGCCATCACGGCAACGCGATGCCGCCCCTCACCGGCGCCGCTTAAGACATGAAGGCGCAGCTCGCCGTCGTAGGAATCCTCAACCGTGAATCCCGCGTCTTCTCCCGCGGCCGGTCGAAAACGGGCACTCCTCAAGGGACGCCCCTGGACGTCTTCGACGCGCAGGTGGACGAGCACCTCGGGCCCGAGTTCGAAGACGAGGAGTTCCCTATCGGGTTTCCACAACTGGCGCGCGCGCGCGTAGCCCTCCGCCTGCACGGTGAACCAGCGCGGTTCCGCGCCGAGGCCGCCCACCACGCATTCGCCCGCGCCGTCGCACTGGCGCCATTCCTCCCCCAGCGCCGGGCTCATGCGGAAATTGCGTTGCGCCAGCGGCGCATGGCTGCTGTGATCCAGCAGCCGCAGGCGCAGGCTACGGCCGGGATCCAGCCGGAAGTCGCGCTCGAATTCCGTACCCGCGATGATGCGAATTCGCGCCGGTTCCAAGGGCAGGTAATCGCGGGCCACGACGGATAGCACCGCCTTGCCGACGGGCAGCACCGGGGTGTGGTAACGGCCGTCGCTGTCGCTGGCAGTCGAGGTTTCAGCCATCCCCAAGGAGGGTTTGTCTTGTTGAGAAGATCGAATCTCGACGCGCGCTCCCGCCACGGCCTTGCCGTTCTTGGCGTCGAGGATCCTGCCCTGGACGCGCCCGCCGCGTTCGAGGACGAAATCTAGCTTGGATTGCGCCGTGAGATCGCGAAACTCCTGGGCCACGAAATCGGGATGAGCCACGCGCAACTGAAAAGGCCCCTCCGGAGGCAGGTTCAGTCGCACTTCGCCGCTGGCGCCGCTTTCCGCGCTGTGGGCCCCGCCGTCGCGGGCGAAAGAATTGCGCTCGTCCCCATAGGAGTAACTCAGCACGGCACCGGCGATGGGCTTGCCTCGGAGATCTCGCACGCGGGCGCCGACTTCGCGGCCACGCTGGAGCGTGATGCGCACCGGTTCGGCATGGGGCAATTGAACCTCGACGCGTTTTTCCAGCCAACTTCCGCCGCCCGCGCGCAGCGTGATCCGGCCCAGCGCGGGAACGACCAGGGAAAATCCGCCCATCGCGTCACTCAACACCGTCTGCGATTTTTCCGGCGGAACCCCGGCACCTTCCAGGGCCACCGCGACTCCCGTCAGCGCCGTTCGTGATTCATCCACCAGCAATCCCACCAGGCGTGGGCCCGCCGCCAGGAGCTTCGCCGAGCGCGCGCTGGCATCGGAAATAGCGGCTTCCGTCGCGGCGGGCCTTTCGCCTTCTTTAGCGGCCCCCTCCTTGCCCTTGACGAGCAGAAGGAAAGGAACGGCCGCGAGCAGGAGCAAGCCCGCCACGGCGAGCCCCAGCCGGCCCAGGAGCACCGCGCCGTCCGAACCTTTGCGCCGGAAGAACTGCAGGCCCAGGCGGTAAACATTCTCCTCGATGGCCCGCACCCAGCGCACCTGGAGACCGCGCTTCCGTCCCCCGCCCGACCACGCGAGGCGTTCTCCGGGGTTGGGCGGATGGTTGCCGGCATACAGGCAACCCAGCCCGTCCTCGCCCTGGTCGGCGGCGATGAGGAAGATGGGCCGGCCGTTCTCGTCGCGCGCCCGCACCAGCGTGTTGCTGGCGGGCGTGCGCTTGGCGAGGCGGACATAGGGTTGCGGGATTTCCACCGGAGGCCGGCTCAGCAGATCCAGCGCCTCCTCGCGGCTGCGGGCGATGGCGAACATCCTGTGGATATCGAGGTGATCCAGGATGCGCAGCACGGCCTTGGAAGGGCTCAGCAGCACCAGGAAGCCCCCACGCGCGCGCGCGTCCTTCAAGGCGCCGAAAACGGAGCCGGCGGCTTTGTTGGTGAAGAACTCCACGCCGCTCAGGTCCAGAATAAAGCGCAGGCGCGGCCCGCCCCGGAGCGCATCCAGGGACTTCTCGAAATCCGCCTCGTTGCTCTCTAGGACGGGGCCGGAAACCACCAATAACAGGGTGTCGTCCCCGACCTCCTTGGGGTCCAGCTTGAGATCGCTCATGGGGCCGTGTCCCCCATCTTAACCCGCCCTGGAAGCGGACAAACCTCGGTAGCGGCGGCAGCCGCAGCGTCACGGGCGTGAATATAGATGCCTAGGCCCTGCGATTTTCCACCTTCAGCTCCGCGTCCACGCCATTGCGTCCGCCTCCGGGATTCTAAAATATCACGCCGCGGAAGATGTGGAGCGGGTCAAATAGAGACCGACGCGCCTGGATAGCCCTTACCTAACCTCTGGCTCCGAAAGCAACACGTCAAGCGCAGACCCGTCGGAATCCAACGAGCCGGAGATTTTCCTGCGGCGAAGCCTCGATATTTATCTCTCCCTCTACCTCTGCGGCCGGGCGGGGCTGCTGATCCACGAGTTCCTGGGTCACGGGCTGGCGGCTCTTCTCGCCGGTGGCGCGGTGCGCGGGTGGCGACTGTACCTTTTCGGCGGCGGCTGGGTGATTTACGATCTTCACGGTGGCACCACTTCACTTTTCGTGAACATGGCGGGAGTCGGTGCCGAGCTCCTGCTGGGCGCGGGACTGTTGTGGGTGCGCCGCGCGGGCCATTGGGGAGCTCTGGTTAAGGCTCTGGCCGCCGTCCTGCTCCTCCACGGCGGCTGGTATCTGGGCAGTAGCGTTCATGAGGGCTACGGGGACGGCAGCACGCTTTACCGGCTGTGGGGAGTCGCTCGCCTGGGGTTGAGCCTGCCTGTTTTCGTGGCCTGCACCCTGGGCGCATTTTTCCTGGCGCGCCAAGTGGTCGGCCGCTATTTCGGCGTCTTCGCGTCCGCCAGCGGAGTGGAATTTCTGAAGCAAGCCGCCGCGCCGTTCCTGGCGGCGGGGATGCTGCACGCGGCGCTGACTTTCGGGGAGTACCGCTGGCACACGAGCCATGACGAAACCTATCTCGCCATCATGGAGAGTGAGAACCAGAAGCTGGAGAAGCACCTGGACACCGACGCCACCCTGAGCGCCGCGGAGAAATCCCGAATTCTCGAAGAGCGCCGGCCTTTTGCTTATGGAACATGGCTGGTTTTGGCCATGTGCGCCAGTCTGGCCGCGGGTGCCGTGTCAGCGCGGCGGGATGAACGCGGCCCCGCCGCGTTGCACTGGCGCGACGTGGCTGAGAAAGGCGCCTGGACGCTGGCCGCCCTGGCCGGAATGATCCTCTTGAAGGGATAGGCACGCGATACTTGGAAACGGCGGTTGAAAGGTAACACCTTGTTTCACAAGGGTTAGTTCCTCGGGATAAAGGGCCTCGCGATCCAAATAAAGTTCACCTGTTATATTTTTATACATAAAACGTATACTTTGATGGAAGGCCAATTTTTCATCTCCTGCACGATAGATGACACTGAAATCCATCCTCCACGGCTCAAAACCATGAAAAATAACACACCCTCCACGCCCGCACGGGAACTGAACCCACAGGTTGAAAGGTTGAACAAGGGAAGGCGATCCGCCATGAACATGAAACGGCTGGGGTTGGCGGCCCTGGTCCTCTGTGGGGTGTGCGCGAACCTCGGGGCGGAACCGGCTCCAGCGGCTGCGGCTGCGGCTGCGCCCGCGTCGGGACGGACGCTGGTGCTGCCGGCGGCGATCACTCCAGCCGCACTTCCACCGGGAGCCGTCGTCAAGGTGCAATTCAACTGGCGGGCGAGCGGGCCTTTGAAGCATAAAAACTCGGCCTTTCTCCATTTCGCCGGCAGCAAAGGGGTGGCTTTAACCGAGAACCACCAGCCAGAGACTCCCACGGATTCCGAGGATTGGAAGGGCGAAATAAGCTACTCCAATGCCATCAAGATTCCCGAAACGATGGTCCCAGGAACCTACCAGCTTGCGGTTGGTTTCTATCCGCCGGAGAACAAGGATCATGCCGACATTGACGCCACGGTGGCCGGCAAGGGCGTGACGGTGCTCTGGGCGGGGGCCTTCGTGGTGGGCTCGGTCACGGTGGACCCGAAAGCTCCGCTGCCCAAGGCCGACACGGAGGGGGCCAAGACCCTGGATCTCTCCGGTTACAAGCTGGTCTTCGACGAAAAGTTCGACCGCCCTCTCGATGCTTCAGCCTGGGGGCCGGGCACGCGCTGGATCGCGCACACTCCCTGGAACGGTGATTTCGGCGACGCGAAGTTCGTCGATCCGGAGGAAGGATTCCCGTTCACGATCAAGGACAAAATCCTGCGCATCGAGGCGCGCAAGGATTTGAGCAAAAGTGATCCGCTGCAAGCCACCCTGGTAATGGACGACCTGACCGCGGTGGCGGGCCACCAGACCAAAGTCGTGAGTGATTTTGAGGCCGACTCCAAGGGTTGGGCGTATGTCGGTGGCGAGGAGTTCCTCGGCGCCAAGGGTTCTCTCACTCGGGACACGAAGGTCGCCCACGGCGGCCAGGGGTCCGGCAAGCTGGAGGCCGACTTCAGCGGCGGCGGGGCGTATGTGGGTACGATGTGCGACCTGGCCGCGCTTGAACTTCCCGAGCTCACCGAGTTCCACCTTCAGGTGCAGGCCAAGAACCTGAAAAGCCTGAGCGTGCGCCTCACGGACGCCAGCGGCCAGGTTCATCAGAAGGTTGGCATTCCCCTGGCGGACATCAACGACTGGCAGGAGGTGGTCCTTAAAATTGACGGCCTGGTGGGCGGTGAGCACTGGGGCGGCGCGAACGACGGGAAGTGGCACGGACCGGCCAAGATGCTGGGCTTGAATATTGACAAGCGCGATCTTGCGACGTCGGATAAATGGGGAAGGAAGTGGCGCTCCGGCTTGCTGGCGTCTTGCGATCCCGAGGGCAAAGGGTTCGCCCAGAAGTATGGGTATTTCGAGTGTCGGGCCAAGATGCCAGCCGGCGCCGGCGTGTGGCCGGCCTTCTGGCTCGCCTCCACGCCGCCCGAGCCGACGGCGGGGATGGACGTGCGCAAGACCAACAGTTGGGAGGCGTGGATGAAGCGCTTCGATGCGGCGAAACAGGGGGACGTGGAGATCGACGTGATCGAGTTCTACGGTCACGAACCCTCTGCCTATCAAGCCACGGCGATCGTATGGTGGCCGGAACCGCATCACTCGAAAATGCGTAAGATTTTCACACGACCCAATGAGGTTTCCGAGGGTTTCCACAACTACGGGGCGATGGTCGATCCCGAGTTCATCACCATGTACTTCGACGGCGTCGAGGTCTGGAAGACCCGCACCCCTCGCGAGCACCAGCGCCCGCTCATGCTGCTCCTCAACCTCGCCCTGGGGAGCGGCTGGCCGATAGACAAGGTGCCCGATCCGTCCTTCATGGACGTGGAATACGTTCGAGCCTACGCCAAGGACAAGTAGCGCCCCGGTTGCGGCGTATGGCATCTGGCATTACAGCTTCGCGAACAATAAAAGGGCTCATCCGAATAATGCGTACTTTTCAAAAATTTTCACACGAGTCCACGATCTGGCAAGACGGAATTCAAATCGTAATACCGGGGGAATTTTTCCACAGAGAACACCGATTATCACAGAAAACAATCAATCGGGGCTGGCCTCTTTAATCAGTGCCCATCGGTGTAATCTGTGGATAAATCCGAGTTGAGGACACGGAGCACCAGGAAAGAAACTGGGAGGAGACACCAACATAGGTACGCATGAGTCGGATGAGCTAATACAAAGACGGAATAGTAGGAATTCGACAACGAACCGAAGACCGGGCCATACGCTTGGACAACAGAAGGAGATCACCCATGAAAATTAAAATTAAATGTCTCGGGTGGACGTTGATCGCGCTGGGTCTGGTGTGCGGGCTCGGGGCGGAACCGGCCGCGCCTGCTCCGAGACGGACACTGGTGCTGCCAGCCGTGATCACGCCGACCTCGCTCCAGCCGGGAGCGGTCGTCAAGGTGCAATTCAACTGGCAGGCGGACGGGCCTTTGAGGCATCAGAATTCGACCTGTGTCCATTTCGTTGGAAGCAAGGGGGTGGTTTACACCGAGAATCCCTGGCCGGACGTTCCCACGGATTCCGTGGATTGGAAGGGCAAAATAAGCACCACGTGTTCCATCAAGCTTCCCGACATGATGACCGAAGGCGCGAAGCGGATTCCCTTGGCGACCGGCAAGTACCAGGTGGCGGTCAGTTTCAATACGCCCAAGGAGGACCCCACGGACAAGTCCGACATCCAGGCCCTGGCGGCCGGCGCGGGCGTGACGACGCTCTGGGCGGGCACCTTCGTGGTGGGTACGATCACGGTGGACCCGAACGCGCCGCCACCCAAGGCCGATACGGAGGGTGCCAAGACCCTGGACCTCTCCGGTTACAAGCTGGTCTTCAACGAGGAATTCGACGCCCCTCTCGATGTCTCACCTTGGGGTCCGAAAACCCGGTGGATCGCTCACCTCCCGTGGAACGGAGATCCCGGCGAAGCGAACTTCGCCGATCCCGAGACGGGTTTTCCGTTCACGATCGATAAGGGCATCCTGCGTATCGAGGCACGGAAGGACATGGGCCAGAACGAGCCGGATCAAGGAGCGCCGGTCCAAGGAACCCTGTGGATTGACGACGTTGTAGCCGTGGCGGGCCACCAGACCAAAGTCGTGAATGATTTTGAGGCCGAGTCCAAGGATTGGACCTACACTGGCGGTGAAGAGTTTCCCGGCTCCAAGGGTTCCCTCACCCGGGACACGACGACCGCTCACGGCGGCCAGGGATGCGGCAAGTTGGAGGCTGACCTCAGCGGTGGCGGGGCGTATGTGGGCACGCTGTGCGACCTGGCCGCCCTTGGCTTTCCCGAGCCCAGCGAATTCCGCCTCTGGGTGAAGGCCAGGAACATGACCACTCTAGCCGTGCGCATCACGGATGCCACCGGCCAGTGCCATCAGAAGCGAGATATTCCGCTCGCGGCCACCCAAGACTGGCAGGAAGTCGTTTTGAATATCCATCATATTACGTCAGGCCCGCACGCCGAGCATTGGAGCGGCGCGGACGACGGCAAGTGGCACGGCCAGGCCAAAACGCTGGGCCTGAATATAGACAAGAGCAACCTCAGATACGGAAAGAAGTGGCGCAGCGGCGTGCTGGCGTCTTGCGATCCCGAGGGCCGGGGCTTCGCCCAGAAGTACGGATATTTCGAGTGGCGGGCCAAGTTGCCGGTGGACCCCGGCCTGTGTCCGTCCCTCAAGCTCTACTCCACGCCGCCCGAGCCCGTCGCGGATGCGGACGTCCGCAGGAACAACAGTTGGGAGGCCTGGTTGCAGCGCTTCGATGCGGCGCAACAGGAGGCCCTGCAGATCGATGTGCTCGAGTTCTATGGCAACCTGCCCGAGGCCTACACCACGCGGGTGTTCACCTGGCGACCGGGAGCGATGTACCACGCCGTGAACAGGATCTACACCCGGCCCAACGAAATAGCCGATGGCTTCCACAACTACGGGGTGCTGGTCAAACCCGATTTCATCACCATGTACTTCGACGGCATCGAGGTCTGGCATACCCACACCCCGCGCGCGCACCAGCGCCCGCTCATGATGCTTTTCGATCTGGCCCTGGGGGCCGGCTGGCCGATAGACAAGGTGCCGAACCCGTCCGCCATGGTCGTGGAATACGTTCGGGCCTATGCCAAGGACGGGGAGTGATCCCCTGACCACTCGAGTAGCGATCCTGGCGAATGTCCTAGCCGATTTTCCTGGGGTCAGACCAACCCGATGAACGGGCTTGCAAGGCTGCCGATGCGCGCCATAAAGAGCGTATGAAGACTCTGACGATCACCGAAGGACGCGGGGCCGCGCTATATTACTTGATGGCGTTGCCCGCCGTGACCCCAGCCTCGGACTCGGGCGCACCCGCCTTTTGCAAGGCGATGGAGCCTCCCGGCATCTCGGGGCTGATGAGGCGGTAGGAGCCCGCCATCCGGACGATGAAACACAGGGCAACGCCATCGTCTTTCGAGCGGATGGCGACGGTATCGCCTTCCACCTTCCACTTTTCAACTTCTTCCGCGGCGCCATCCCACGCGACTTTGCCGCCTTTCTGGAGCATCAGCGTCTGTTCGCCGATCTCTCCGCCCATGTTGTAGCTCCAGGTGCCGACCAGCCCGGTCGCGGCGTCCTTTGGAAATTTTTCGATGATGGGCTGTAGGGCTTCCGGTCCCAACGCGGCGGCGATGGTTTTCCACATCGCCGCAAAATCTTCCGAGAGGACGGGATCCTCGCCGTAGGCCAGCCCATGGCAGAAGGAGAGCCCTACCAGAAGTACAGGGAAGAGAAACTTCATGTTGTTTCCTTTCTCGAAAATAGCGAAGCCAGTGACAGCATCAGGCTGAACAGCGCTGGGACCACGAACAGGGTGAAAACAGTGGAGACCGTGAGCCCGCCCACCACCACGGCGCCGATGCCGCGGTAGAGTTCGCTGCCGGCGCCGGGCATGAGCACCAGGGGCAGCATGCCGAAGACGGTGGTGGTGACGCTCATGAGGATGGGCCGCACGCGCGTGCGCACCGACTCGCTCACCGCGTCGCGGGGGTTCTGGCCTTCCTCGCGCATCAGCAGCAGCGCCTGGTGCACGATGAGGATGGCGTTGTTGACCACCGTGCCGATGAGGATGATGAAGCCCAGCATGGCCAGCATGTCCAAGGGCTGGGGAGCGATGTAGCGGTTCACCAGCACCAGGCCCGCCATGCCGCCCACTCCGGCCAGCGGCACCGAAAACATGATGACGAAGGGGTGGATGAAGCTCTCGAAGAGCGCGGCCATGAGCAGGTAGGTGATGAGCAGGGCCAGCAGCATGTTGAAGCTCAGCGAGCGTCCGGCCTGGGCGAGGTCATCGGCGGCTCCGGCCTGGCGCGCCAGATAACCCGCGCCGAGTTCCCCCGACGCCCGCAGGGGCCCGAGCACCTGATTTTCGATGGCCTGGGTGGCCGCCTCCAGGGGCATGCCGGGGGGTGGCTGCACGGTGATGGTGACGGCGCGCTGGCGCTCCACGTGCAGGATCTTGTCGGAACCCGCGGTGAGTTCCACCCGGGCGATGGAGCCGAGGGTCGTCTGGGTGCCCTGGCGCGAGACCAGGGGCAAGGTGGCCAAATTTTCGGTGCGTTGGGTGTAGCGTGCATCGCCCTCTAGCATTAAATCCAGGGCGCGGTTTTCGTACTTGAAGTCCGAGACCTTGCGGCCGTCGAGCAGGGCGTCCACGGCGAAACCGATTTCAGCGGTGCTGAAGCCGGCGCGCACGGCGAGTTCGCGGTCCGGCGTCACCCGCAGCTCGGGGTTCGCGAGCTGCAACCCTGGGTCGGGGCGGAACTGGCCCCCAGGCAAGGCCGAGGGCAAGGAAAAAAAGATGCGGCGCGTGAGTTCGAGGACGCGGGGGATCTCGGGGCCGGTGATCTCGATGACGATGGATCCCCCCTGCCGACCGCCGCGGGCGAAGAGGCTGGGCTGGATAAAAAAGGCGATGACGCCCGGCAGATCGCGGATCGAGGACCACAGGGTGGGCAGCAGCCCATTCACGCGCTCGGGGTTCTTGGCCGTGGCGCCCAGGAACACGTTCTGGCCTTGGGCCACGAAGAAGAAGTTGTCGATGGCCGGTTCGCTGGGTTTCTGGGTCTTGCCCTGATAACGCATGAGGTGGGGGGCAATGTTGTCCTCGATGCGCCCGGCCATGTTTTCGAGTTCCCGCAGGTTATAGCCGGGGGGTGGGAGCAACATGCCAATGATGAGATTGCGATTGCCGGTGGGCAGGTACTCCAGGGGAGGCATCAACCGCAGGGTGCCCCAGATGGAGACGCCGGTGAAGAAGGCGACCACCGCCACGCGCGCCAGCCAGCTTCCGCAGATGCGGTGCACGCTCCGGGCCACCCAGCCCGCGGGTACGCCCACGAGTAGCTCCTGCCACCGGGCCGCGAGGTGATCGGCCTTGTGCGCGCGCATCATGCGCGCGGCCATCATGGGTATCAGCGTGACGGAGACGATGAGGCTCAAGCCCACCGCGCTGGAGATGGCCAGGGCGATGTCGCGGAAGAGCTGACCCACCTCCTCCTTGATGAAGAGCACGGGGATGAAGACCGCCATGGTGGTGAGCGTGCTGGCCAGCACCGCGCCCCAGACCTCGGAGGTGCCGCGCTCAGCGGTGTCGGCGGGGCTGCGCCCCCCGCCGCGCAGGCGGTCAATGTTTTCGAGCACCACGATGGCGTTGTCCACCACCATGCCCACGGCGAAACTGATGCCCGCCAGGCTCACCACGTTCAGATTGCGCCCCATCCACGACATGGCCACGAAGGTGCCGATGACGCTCACCGGGATGGCGGCGGCGATGATGAAGACGCTGGAAAAGCTGCTGAGGAACAGGAACAGCACCGCCACGGCCAGCAGCGAGCCCATCCAGAGGTTGCTTTTCACGAGGTCGAGGGCGCTCTGGATGTAAACGGTCTCGTCGTAAACCTGTTCGAGATACACCCCCTGGGGTTCCAACACCTCCTGGTTGAGCCTGGCGATGGCCTTGCGGAGGTCGGCCATGACCTCCAGAACGTTGGACCCGCTGGAGCGCAGGGCGTTGATGGCGATGGCGGGTTCGCCGAAGTTGCGCACCGTGAAGTCTGGTTTCTTCCAGCCCAGGCGCGCGCTGCCCACGTCGCGCAGGAAGACGGGGACGCCAGCGCGGCGCGCCACCACGATGCTTTCCGGGTCGCGCTCGCTCCGGAACTCGCCCATGGTGCGCGCCAGGTACTTGCGCTTGCCCTCGTCGAGGTCCCCCGCGCTGATGTTGGCGTTCTCAGCGCGCAGGGCCTCCGCGATTTCGCTCCAGGAGATGCCGCGCTCGGCCAAGCGGTGGGGGTCCACGCTCACCATGAGCTGGCGCTCGGTCCCCCCGTAAACATTGCTGGCGGAGACGCCCGGCACACGTTCGAAGGCGGGCTTGATGACTTCGGTGCACAGATCGCGGTAGCTGTCGATGGAACGCTCGTTGCCGGGACGGCGTTTCAGCGTGATCCATGCGATGGCGTTCGCCCGCGGATCGCCGCTGGTGATCACCGGCCGCTCGGCGGTATCGGGATAGCCCTGGACCTGCTGGAGGGCATTGGAGGTCTTGAGCATGGCGGCGTTGATGTCGCTGCCCACGGGAAACTCCAGGGTGATGGCGCCGGTATTGCGGGAGCTCGTGCTGGTCATGCGCAGCAGGCCGTCGAGGTTCTTGAGCACGTCCTCCTGGCGGTCCACTATTTCGCGCTCGATCTCCTCGGGACTGGCGCCCAGCCACAGGGTGGACACGGTGAGGCGCGGCTGGTCCACGTCGGGCGTGAGCTGGATGGGGATGCGGGTGAACTCGATGAGCCCGAACAGGATGATGAACAGCCCCCCGACGATGACCTTGACCGGGGAGTTGATGGAAAAACGGACGAGATCCATAGTGACACTACTTCCCCTCACCCCCCAGCACGCGCACGGCCATCCCGGGCTGGAGCATTTCGTTGCCGCGCACCACGACCTCATCCCCTGATTTCAAGGCGCCCTCGATGGCGGTCATGTTGCCGTGCTGGCCTTGCACCGCGACCTCCACGCGCACGGCCTTGCCGTCCACCACGGCCATCACGGCGCGCGCGGCGCCCTGCAGGTTCACGGCGTCCTTGGGGACCAGCAGGGACTTGCGCAGGGGTTCGAGTTCGAAGGCTAGGCGCACGGTCATGCCCGGCAGCAGGCGTCCCCGGGGACTGTCGGGATTGTCGAGGCGCAGGCGCACGGCGAGGGTGCGGGCGCCGGGCGTGCCCCGGGGCAGCACGGCCAGCAGGCGCGCCGCGCAGGCGCCCGCCAAGGCGTCAGCGCGCACCTCGACGGGGCTGTCGCGGCGCAGGCGCGGCACGAGGAGTTCCGGGACTTCGGCGATCACTTCCAGGGAGGAGATGTCGGCGATTTCCCCAACGGTGCCGCCGCGCTGCAGCCATTGGCCTTCCTCCACCAGCTTGCGCGCCAGGATGCCGTCGAAAGGCGCGCGCACGGTCTTCTTGCTCAGGCGCTCCTCCAGCAGGGCGATTTGCGCCTGTGCGCGTTGTATCTGCTGCTCCAGGATTTTGCGGCGGTGCAGGTGGTCGCGGTATTCCTCCTCGGCCAGCGAGTTGCCGGAAAAGAGCTTCTCCGCACGCGCCAGCTTCTCGCCGGCCTGATCCGCCAGGGCGCGCTGTTCGCCGAGCCCGGCGCGCGCCGCCGTAAGCTCTATCTCGACGTCGCGCCCGTCCAGGACCGCCAGGGTTGCGCCGGCGCGCAGGGCGTTGCCTTCCTCCAGCAGCACCCGCTGCACCAGTCCCTCCTCGCCGGCGGCGACGGCGCTCGTCCGCCAGGCGCGCGTCAAGGCCGTGATTTCATAGCGCTCGGCGACTTCGCGCTCCTCCACGCGGGCCGTTTCCACCGGGACGGCGAACGCGGCTGGGGCAGCTTGCGCCGCTGCGCCGTTGAAAAATAGGACGGCCCCGCCGAGGGCGGCGGCGAGGCAAAACGGTATTTTCATCATCGGGATGGGATCCTTCTGCGCGGAGCGAATTTCCCCCGCAGGGGGCACCGTATAATAAGGCGCCATGTTTATCCTGCACGCAATGTCATTGAGCTTCATGATCTGGCATTTCCCCCTTGGCGTTCTTGGCGTCCTTGGGGGTAAACATTTCGTTTCCCAGAACAGAATGCCAAGAAAGATGAACCGCCAAGTGCGTCAAGAAGAATTAAAATCCTCTGGGGCTTTCGTGACATTGATCCTGCACGCCAAGCATTTAAACCTCGTGTTCCTCCAGCGCTTATTCGCGCGTCCAGCGCCATGATCCAGCGCGCGCTGCCGGAGGTTTTCAGCAAGAACCCGCCCCTCGGGGAGCGCGGGCAGACGCTGAGCTACATCAACATGAAGCTCGCCGCCATGGGGCTCGCCCCTTGCAGCGGGCAGGATGGCGGGCTGCTCGAACTCACCGGCCCCATCCTGGACTCCTACCTTGAGAAGAGCCGGCTGCTCTCCCATCACCTGTGCCCCGCCGACCAGCGCATCCAGAACTTCCTGGACGGCCAGCTCGCCGGTCTGTCGCTGAACGGACCCATCCGCCTGCCGGCGCTCACGTTCATCCTCGACCGCCACGGCCTGGCGCGTGAGCTTTCGCTGCCGGTCGCGGGCGACAGTTTCAGCAACGAGCTGCTGAGTTCCTACCGCGTGGCGCAGGGCGTGCTGCACAACCCCCGCAGCGACCGGCGCACCACGGTGGGCACCTTCCACATCGCCGAGGGCGGCTGGCTCGTCCCCAATGATAAAGTGGCCGTGCCGCGGTTGGTTTTCGGCAACCTGCTTTCCGCGGCCCTTAACCCCCCGCTCGAGTTGCTGCGCCTGCCCTTCACCGCGGACGCGCGCGAGCCCGCCGAGGCTTTCGTCTCGCTGTTGCTCCGTCCCATCGTCGGTCCCGAGGTTCCGGGCTTCAGCAGCGAGAAGACCCTGGAGCTCCGTTTTTTCGCCCCCGGGGGCCTGGTGAGCAACCTCGACTTCGTCGAGTCCATATTTGGGAATGCCGGCGACCCCTACCTCCCCGAAAACGACGCGGGGCTCGACATCGAACACTGGACGGGGCACAGCGGCTGCGTCATCCTGGCGCCGCACCTCACGAAGCTCACTAAAAAGGAGCTGGGACTCCCGGCCTTCGATGAGGCCGGGGAACGCCAGCGCCGCCACGGCATGTGTTGGCGTCACCCGGACGAGCTCTACAACGACGGCAACCCCTTCAAGATCTGCCTGCGCACCCTCGATGGCGTGATGGTCACGCTCATCGCCGACAACTACTTCGGCTATTGCAAGAAGGAGGTGAAGACGCAGATCAGTTTCTCGGCCAACCTTTACGGCATCGTCGAGGAAGAGCACGCTGGCGGTGCCCTGGCTTTCGCCAGCTACCACCTCGGTTACCAGTTCCAGCACCAGACGGAGCTCAAAGAGCACACCTTCGACGACGTGCGCGAGCGCTACGGCTCCATGATGGAATTCCGCCCCGAGGGCTATGGGGTGGACCGGCTCTACAACGACATCCTCTATGTCCCCGAAGAGTCGAGCTTTGATCTGTTTTCCCAGAAGGTTTCCTGGACGCGCGACGGGAGCCCGCGATCCATTCCCCTGCAACCCGGCCGCACCTATATTTTTCCCACCGGCTACAAGGTGTGTATGGCCAAGCACCCCACCGCGCCCTCCTGGCGGCTTATCGGCACCGAGGCCGAGGGCGCCTTCTGCCACAAGCCCGCCACGGTATCGGGCGGCGGGAAATCGGAGATATCCAAGCCTTTCTCGCAATCCCTCATCACCGGGCCCTTCTACATCAGCGACTTCAAGAGGGACATGGAACTGGCCGAGTCCATCATCCGCCGCAACTACGCCGGTCGCTACCGCCCCGAGGTGCGCCGCCCCAAACCGGGCCCCAGCCGCCCGCTGCTCTCGCCGCGCCGCTCACTGGGCTCGGTCATCAAACTGCTCACCCCTTCGCCCGAGGAGTTCACCGACGCGTACAACGCCGTCATCGCGGATATCCCGCATCATGTGCGATCGCTGGTCTTCATCATCAAGCGTTTCTACCGGCCGGAATGGGGCGACGATTGGAAGTCGCACTTCACCGTGGATATCGTCAATGACGCCGAGGGCCACGAGCTCAAATTCGATGGCCGCCATCTGGTGGCTGAATACACCCGCGTCGGCTTCGAGCCTGGCGGCTCCTGGCGCACCTACAAATTGCGCCAGAGCTTCATCGAGGCCGACAAGGTGCAGATGGAGGACGACATCAGCGCCTCCATCGTGGTGCCGGCGCGGAAAATTCCCCACCTCCCCGCGGCCCGCCCGGCCCCTAGCTACAAGGTCGTTAGCAACTGCGAAGCCCGGCTCTTCCAGCGGCCGGACGAGGCCATCGTCAAGGGCTATGACTTGCAGACCGAAGCCGATTTCGGCAGGCAGGACGTGTTCTTTTCCAACTACGAGCCGCTGCGGCCCGAAGACGCGCGGCGCATGCTGGAGGAAACCGTGGAGTTCGAAAAGTTCAGCGCGCCGGTGAAGGCGCTCATCCGTGCCGCGGCGCGCCGGGAGGCGGGTTACTTCGTCTGCACCTCCATGCCGAGGGTCATTGACGGCAAGCCCAGCCGCAACCCGCGCTACCTCCAGGAGCGGCCCGACATCGCCAACGCCAGGAGCGGCTACGTGGCCGAGACGGGCGCGCGCCTGCGGCGCAAGGTGCCGGCGGGCTCCCCCGTGATCTTCCCCGTGAGCTCCGTGCTCTGCGGGCATCGCAATAATCCCCCCGAGCCGGGTTGCCGCAACCTCGCGGTCTACAACCCCATCCATTACCTCGACCTGCCGGAACTCTTCATGGATTTCATCGCCAGCCTCACCGGTCGCTCGCCCTCCACCACCGGGGCTGGATCGGAAGGGGCTCTCACCAAGGGCCCTTTCAATGCGCTTCCGGCCACGGCGGATCTCAACAACGCGCTGGTTTCCTTCATCCTCACGGGCCTGCACGGCTTCTTTACCAGCGCGGGCCACGTCGGCCCGCACTTCCGCGTGGACCACGACATCAGCCTGCTGATCCCCGAAATCTGGAGTCGGCTGACTCCCGAGGAGCGCGAGCCCCAGTGGCTCATCGCCCACGGATATCTGGAACCGCTCCAGGATTTCCAGCACCACGGGGCGCTGGTGCAGGCCAGCCGCCTCGGCTACCGCATCACCAGTCGTTTCACCCATGAATTTTTCGGGCGCATTTTCGACACCCCCGACAAGGTTTTGAACAAGGCCATGTTGCAGCCCGAGACGCAGGACCTCGGGGCCTTCGTGGATGGGGTCAACAACATCGTCGCGTCGCAGCGGCGCGCGGCGCAGGGCTACTTCGAGGACGGGACCGTGGAATTGGCGGCGCCCCCATTGCAAGCGCTGCTGCGCATTATGGTGGATGGTAGCTACAAAGACCGGGACGTGCGCCATCCCGAAATCCGCAAGCTGTTCACCCTGGATTACCTGCTCGCCAGCGACTGGTACCGCGAGCGGCTGCTCACCAAGCAGCAACGCGATATCGAACTCTGGCAACGGCACGTCGCCACGCTGCGCGCCTTCATCAACAAACCCCACTACTCGCGCCTGACTCAGCACATGGATATGCGCGGCCGACTCGCCGCCGCCGAGCGCCGGCTCAAGGAAGTTTCCGCACCGGAGTACCTGGACGACCTCAAGGGCACCCTGGGGGCCGATCCGCTGGCACCGGCTGGGGTGACCAGCCCCTCCTAGCGGCAGCGGGCTTGAAAACCCGCATGAGGAGCGATCATGGCGGGCACTGTTCGCGTAGCTCAGCTGGATAGAGCGTCGGCCTCCGAAGCCGAAGGTCGCAGGTTCGACTCCTGTCGCGAACGTCAGGCCTTGAATATCCCCGACATTGCACATCCCCAAAAGGTTTCCTGCCTGACAGGCAGGATTCGAGGACCGCTGGCGCGGCGGTGATCCGAAAAATCCTCATCGGACTCGTCGTCCTTGTCGCCGCGCTTGCCGTTTTCATCGCCACGCGCTCAGCGGATTTTCGCGTCACTCGTTCAGCGATTCTGCCCGCGCCTACCGCCGTGGTTTTCGGCTTGGTGAATGATCTGCATCAATGGGAGGCGTGGTCGCCTTGGGCTAAGATGGACCCGAATTCCAAGGCCACCTTCGACGGCCCGCTCGTCGGTCTTGGCTCCTCCATGGCCTGGGCCGGAAACGAGAAGGTCGGCGAGGGAAAAATGACCATTACGGAGAGCAAACTCAACGAGTTGATCGTGATGCGGCTCGATTTCCTCAAGCCGTTCCAGGCGACCCATACGACGGAATTCACGTTTCGGGCTGAAGGGGAACAGACCCACGTGACATGGAGCATGACAGGCAAGAATAGTTTCATGAGCAAGGCTGCCGGCCTCGTCATGGACTGCGAAAAAATGGTCGGCGACCAGTTCGAGCAGGGCTTTGCGAACATGAAAGCTGTCGTCGCTCATGCGGGCGCTCCCTGACGGAACCCGCGTCCGATTCACCCTCTTCAAGCCGGCAGAAAAAGACCCTGGTAAATGTTCATGAAAAAATTTAACCGCGGATAACACGGAAGGATTTTTTTAGAAAAAATCCCTGCGTGCGGCCGTGACGGCTGGAGCGATGTCTCCGCGACTGTGTGCTTCTAGACGCTGGCCGGGACCACCAGCCCGGATGCCTTTTGCGGGGTTTGTGCTCCGGATTCCAGGGCCAGGCAGTGACGGAAATGCCGTCGCCGCGTCCATTCCATCAGGGGTCGCCAGGCACGCATCGTCCAGCGCTGGCGGATGAGGAACGGCCAGAAGAAGTTGGATTTCTTGTAAAGGTACGACATGCAGAAATAGGGCAGCACGGCGCTGCGCTGGCGGGGGCGGCGGCGCCAGATCGAGCGGTGTGAAAACAATTGCTGATAAGCCCAGGCGTAGCCCTCCTCAAGATCGGATGGGCTCATGTGACGGGGACGGAATACGGCGTGCGAGGTGTCGTAAAAGTCCCAGTTTTTGTGTAGCAGGCGGCCTTCACGCTCCATTTGGCGGAACAAGGGCGTGCCTGGATAGGGGGTCAAGATATGGAAAGTGGCGCACTCCAGCCGCGCCTCCTCGATCCAGGACACCGTTTTCGCGAAAACATCGCCAGGGTCGTGGTCGAAGCCGAAGACGAAGCTGCCATTGACCTGGATGCCGTTGCGGTGGAAAATTTCCACCCGGCGCGCGTAATCCTCGGTGCGCGGGGCTTTCTTGCCCGCCCGGCGGATATTTTCATCGCTAAGAGATTCGAATCCGATGAACACGCCCATGCATCCCGCCAAGGCCATCTCGCGAATCAGCTCCGGTTCATCCGCCACATCCACCGAGACTGCCGCGGACCATATCTTGCGCAGGGGCCTGAGCGCGCGGCACAGCCGGCCCAGATATTGCCGATCCGAACCGAGATTGTTGTCTGTAAACACGCCATAAGGCTGATCGTCGCTTTTGAACTCCTCGACGATGTGCTCCGGTCTCCTCGTCTGGTAGGGCATTTTTAGTCCGCGGGTGGAAAGGTAGCAGAAACCGCAGCGGTTGTGGCAACCGCGCGAGGCATTGAAGCTCGATGTGGTGAGAAAGCTCTTGCGGTCGAGGATGCGGCGGAGCGGTGGCGGTGAGTCCTCGTAAGCGTGATCGTAATCGGCTTGGTAATATTTTTTGAGACAGCCACTCGCATGGTCGGCCAGAATCTGTGGCCAGACGCGCACGCCGTCTCCGATGGCCACCGCATCGGCGTGGTCCGCCAGTTCCTCGGGACAACTCTGGGCGTGCAGGCCACCCAGGATTACGGTAGCGCCACGCGAGCGGTACCAGTCGGCCAACGCGTAGGCTCTTCTGGCAAAGGTGAGGTGCACCGTGATGCCCACCACCGCCGGGAATGGATTCCAGGGTGGATGGCCCTGCAGCAGATTTTCATCCCAATAGCGGACCTCCCATCCATCCGGAGTCGCCCCCGCGACGCTGGTGAGCGCCAGCGTTGGCGTAAGCACGTGTTTACCGAAACTCGCGTGGGGATCCTTGGGATAGAAGGGATTGATGAGCAGGATGAGCCGCTCCTGCTTCTGCGTGGCCTGACGGTCACAGCGCAGCACCGGCGCCTCGCGCAGGATTTTCGGGGTGAGGGGCTTTTTCATGGCACGTCCTTTTCTAATATAACTTTGCGTTACAAAGTATTGGTATAAAAAAAACTAGGGGTCGGTCTTCTTCGAGGCCTGGATGATGGTCTCAAGGATGCCGAGATACTCTTGGAAGGCCTTGCGGCCCGCTTCCGTGAGACGACAGGACGTCTGTGGCCGGCGATTGACGAAGGACTTGCTGATGGCGATGTAGCCCGCCTTCTGCAAGTGGCTCAGGTGAACGCTGAGATTTCCATCCGTCAAACCCAGCATGGCTTTGATCTCCGTGAACGAACAGTCGCTGTTGGCGGCGAGCAGGGACATGATGGCCATGCGTCCTTTCTCATGGATGACACGGTCGATCCTCCGATAGAGGCTCGGATTCACGAGTCATCCCTGCGGCTTTCTGCGAAACAGAGGTAGCAGCCATGCAGGAGATGCCCTGCGCCGAAGGTAGCCCCCATGATCAAATGCAGCTTGGGCAGATCGATTTCCCCGATAACATGGAGCAGGGAGAAGACAGTGAGGCCGGCCAGGATGAAGGCCCATCCGAGCCCTAGCAACCCCTTGGGAACGATGGCGCTCACCGCGATGAGGCCCAGACCGTAAAACGTCATCCAGAGCGGTATCAGCCAAAACAGATCCCCGGCATCGTTGCGCAGGAGGCACGCGCCCCCGAGTACGGCGCCGCAAAACAATGGAGGAAACAAGTGGTGGGCGATGCGCGGCACGGGGCCTTGCCAGAAGGGTTCCCCGGCCCGAAGCGCTTGAAACCCCATGAACCCCGTCGCCAACAGCACGATCAACACCGCCAACCCCATCCAGTAGGCTAAAAACGCCGTCGAATCTGTGGGGCCGCGAAAAAAACCCAACCCGCCCGCGCTCAGGCCGGCCAGGGCGATAAAAATGTAGATCCCAGCCAGGGCACGGCGATAGAGTGCCGAGCGCTCCATCACCCCCCGGATGAACTGCAGATGCTTTTGTGCCTTGTTAGTGTTCATTAAATTACTTTATACCACAAAGTTAATATTGTCAACACCTGGGCGATCCCAGTAGAATTGGGCTTTTCAGGCTTTCGAGTCCATGGTAGGGATGCAGCCTGCAAACGCACGCCCAATTTTGAGGGCGCACAGCCTGCTTTTTTCTTAAGCGGACGAACGTGGTGAAAAGCGTAATTCGCGGCTTGTGGCATGACCGCGAGGCAAAGAATCCCGCGGCATGGGACGGCCGGGCTTGCTGCTGTGGATGGCGCTGCGCTACAGCCTGAAGCGCAGCATCAACGTTTTCGCCCTGGCCGCCATCCTGCTGTCGGTCGCCTGCCTGTTCACGGTGAACGCCGTCCTCAAGGGGTTTGAAGAAGAGCTGGAAAGCCTGATCCGCGGCTCGCGCGCGGACATCAGCGTGGAGTGGCGCGGCGCGGCGCCGAGTCTCGCGGATATCGAAAAGCGCATGCCGCCCGCCACCGTCTGGGCGCCGGCCCTCAAGGGTTTTGGTCTGCTGCGCACCGACAGCTTCATCGCGGTGGTCAGCGTCAAAGGCGTGCACCCGCGGCGCGAGGCGGCCCTGCGCTCCGCCATGAAACTGAAACCCCTGGACCTGAGCCCCTTGGAAGGTCCCGCGCGCAAGGTCCCGCTTTCCGGCCTGCTCGGCGTCTTCGAAGAGACGGGCGGGGAGGAGGCCCCCGTGCTGCTCGGCGAGGCGCTGGCCCAGGATCTGCTCGTCCACCCCGGGGACCGCATCACCTTGAAGCTGCCGAACTGGAACGAGGGCGTCGCCAGCGGATCCTTCAGCGCCGCCGGCACCTTCCGTACCGGCCTCTACGAGGACGACCGCGGCAAAGTCTTCCTGCACCTCGACAGCACCCAGGCGCTGCTGGAACACCCCGCCGGTTTCAGCGAAATCGAGGTGGCGGCCGGCGCGGAGGCCGCGGGGATGAAGGCGCGGCTCAAAAGCGCCTTCCCGGAAGCGGAGGTGCGCGCCTGGTACGAGCGCGAGCCCGTCAGCCTCAAGGCCATGCGCCATCAGCGCCTCCTCATGGCCATCGTGCTCTCGCTCATCGTCGTGGTCTCCAGCTTCAGCATCCTCGCCATCCAATGGAATTTCGTGCGCGAGAAGACCCCGGATATCGGCCTGCTGCGCGCCACGGGTTTCTCCAGCGCGGACATCTTCGCCATCTTCCTGGGCGTGAGCTGGATGGTGGGCTGCGCGGGCCTGGTGGGCGGGCTGGGGACCGGGATGCTGCTCAGCACCTACGCCAATGAGATCATCCATACCCTGGGGCTGGATCTCTTTCCAGGGGACCTCTACTACATTGACGGCCTGCCCGTGCGCATCGAACTGCGCGACTGCGCCTGGATATCCGGCTTAAGCCTGTCCATCACCACCCTGGCGGGCCTGCTCCCCGCCTGGATGGCCGTGCGCATCGAACCGGTCGAGGCGCTGCGCAGGGAGTAGCGAGAGTCTTCGCCTTCGAGAGTGTTCGGGCTGCTAGTAGCGTGACACGCAAATAATGAAACGAACAGCTCAGCCGGTCGAAAAGCCGTTCGCCCTGAGCTTGTCGAAGGGTGGATGGCGGAGGGGTCCCGGTCCGCTCATGCTTCGACAAGCTCAGCACGAACGGACCTGAGTGCTGACACAAAAAAATGTTGCGTTATTTGCGTGTCACGACACTAGCCGGATAACTCCAGCTTATATCATGCCTTTATGGAAGGAGCGGGCCCCAGATCCGGGGCGATCCGACAGAAAATGGTGTCCAGGTTGCCTCCCCCACCCGTTGTTGAAGCTGACCGTTGGCTGCCGGAAATACTGTGTCGCCTGCGGGATGGTTTCCATCCTCGGGCCATATGGATCTTTGGTTCTCGGGCCGGAGGCGACTATAGGCCAGATTCCGACCTTGACCTTCTGGTGGAGGTGGATCGGGTGGAAAATGCGCGGCGACAGTCTGTTGCCATGCGCACAGCACTGGCGGACATTCCCGTACCCATGGATATCGTCCCTACGGATGCTGGGCGCCTGGCGGCATGGGGGCGAACCCCGGGAACCATTGAATACGAGATGAATTGCCATGGCCGACGAATCCTTTGACCCCCAATCACCCGCTGTATGGCTACGCTTCGCGTGGGGAGATATATCCGCGGCAGAGGCCTTGATGGGTTTTTCCGAAGAACACCTCCTCCGGTCGGGCACTTGGCGCAACAGGCCGCGGAAAAGGCGATCAAGGGAGCCATGATCGCCCGAGGCATTCCTTTCCCGCGCACGCATGACCTGTGTGATCTGGCGGCGCGAATCCCACCGGGGCCGACGGTCCCCGTGGAATGTTTGGCCGATCTTACCGCTTTGTCTCTACAAGAACGCTACCCCGGCGTTGCATCATCGGTAACGCCCATAGAGGTCATGTCCGCCCTGGCAACAGCACGGACCGTTCTTGCTTGGGCAGAAAATATCGTGAAGGCAGGTTGAGGGCCCAAGGGGGGACTTTCGCCACGCGGCTGCGGGGATCAGCCCTTCAGAATATTAAGGGGAACGCCGCGATACCTGGTAAAAGCCTGGTCGAAGGTGATGACGCGCAGGCCACCGGCCAGGGCGCAGGCGGCGATCCAGGCATCGCTCCAGACTTTGGGTGACCAGGACTCCTCGGAAGTAAACCTCCTCCAATGCCGCTCCGCCTCGGGCGGCTCGTCAGAGAAGATCACCCGCTCGTCCTTGATGAAACGCCCGTACAGCTCCCAGGCCTGCTTGAGCGTGACGGCCTCCTCCCGGAAAGCCGCGGGATTCGTCGCCAGGCGCAGAAAGCCCTGTTGTGTCAGGCGACAGAAGGAACAGCCTTCAGCGGTCAGTCCGTTGAACCAGCGCGCCGCTTCGGGGTGATGCCGGTGAGATTCGAAGGTCAGCGCCAGCCAGACATTGACGTCAGGCAAGTCCATGGCGATCCTCTGCATCCAGGAGACGGTGCACGTCCTCAGAACTCAAGATCACGCGGCCCGGTCTTTTGGAGGGAACCAGGGGCAGGCGCACGCGCCGAATCTTAGGGGGCTCTTTCGCCTCCAGCTCGCGCTTTAAAGCCCGAGTGATGAGCTCCTTGAGGCTGAGACCGTGCAGCGCAGCGGCGCTCTTCGCGCGCCGGAAAAGATGGTCCTCGAGATCCACGGTGGTGCGCACGGTGATGATTTTACATATTTATGCTTTACTGTCAATGCGCAGCTCAGAATGTTGTCACTATTTTCAGGGCTCAAGCCAGCGTTGTGGGGTGATTTCGGAGTCAACGAGCAGCGTCACTGCCGCTAAAACTGCGGGCGTATTAGGCCATGCCGCCCAAGCCAGCGAACGCCTACTCCAGCTTGATATTTCTAATATCCGTAAGCTCAAGGATGCGTTTTTGCAGGGCCTTCAGCTCGGAGTTCGATATCATGGGGGATTGCAGCCAGCGGTAGGCTTGTTCGAGGTGCTCGCGGCAGACCTCGCAGTAGTTGCGGTCCTTGAGCGTCTCTCCTGGGGGCGGTTTCATGCCGCACAAGCGGCACTGGGTGGCGTGGGGAGCCTCCTCTTGGGAGGCGTCCTCGCCGTCTTCGTCCGCGGCGGTGAGGTCAGGATCGGCTTTGGCGCTCATGGATAGGGCAGGCTATTGCGCCGCCGCGCGCATTTCGTCAAGCCTGCGCTTGAGCAGCGAGGCGACGAGTTGCGGGTCGGCCTTGCCCTGGGTAGCGCGCATGCACTGGCCCACCAGGGCGCCCATGGCCTTATCCTTGCCGCCGAGCACGTCCTGGACGATTTTGGCGTTCTTGGAGAGGACATCCGCGATGATGGGCAGCAGCGCCGCGTCGTCGCGCACCACCTTGAGCCCGAGCCGCTCGATGACGATTCCCGCGGACTCGCGCGTGCGCACCATCTCGGGGAAAACCTTATCCTTGGCGAGGCCTTTGGTGATATCCCCCTTTTCCACGGACTCCACCAGCGAGGCCAGGGCCTCGGGCCCCACCTCGAAGTCGCGGATGGGAATATGGCGCTCGCCGGTGAGGCGCTTGATTTCGCCCATGATCCAGTTGCTGACTTCCTTGGGGTTGTGGCCATGGGCGGCGCAGGCCTCGAAGTAGTCGGCGACGCCTTTGTCCACCAGCAATTCCTCGACGTCGTAGGCCGGCAGGCCGTATTGTTCCTTGAGGCGAGCGCGACGCGCCTGCGGCAGCTCGGGCAGGCTGGCGCGGATCTCCGCCACCCACTCGGGGGTGATGGCGTAGCGCGGCAGGTCCGGCTCGGGGAAGAAGCGGTAGTCGTCGGCCTCCTCCTTGGAGCGCATGGGCTGGGTCACGCCCGCGTCGGGGTCGAAAAGCCGCGTCTCGCGATCTATTTTGCGACCCGTGTCCAGGCACTGGGCCTGGCGGCGGATTTCGTATTCCAGGGCCGCGGCCACGCCCTTGAAGCTGTTCATGTTCTTGATCTCGACCTTGGTGCCGAACTTGGGGTCGCCCTTGGGTTTCAGCGAAATATTGGCGTCGCAGCGCAGGCTGCCTTCCTGCATGTTGCAGTCCGAGACTTCGATGTAGAGCAAGAGCTGCTTCAGATCCGTGAGGTAGGCGAAGGCCTCGGCGGGGGAGGTGAGGACCGGGTCCGTCACCATTTCCATCAGCGGCGTGCCGGCGCGGTTCAGGTCCACCAGGCTGTCCGCCATGTGGCTGTCCTCGGTGTGGAACATCTTGCCGGCGTCCTCCTCCATGTGGATGCGCGTGAGCGAAACGAACTTGCGCCGGCCCTCCACCTCGATTTCCAGACCGCCTCCGAGACAGTAAGGCTCATCGTACTGCGAGATCTGATAGCCCTTGGGCAGATCGGGATAGAAATAGTTCTTGCGGTCGAACTTGGTGGTGGGCGAAATCCGCGCGCCCACCGCCAGCGCGGTGCGCAGCGCGAGGTCGAAGGCCTGGCGGTTCAGCACC